>JADFPW010000045.1 GCA_022562105.1 Planctomycetota bacterium | reverse complement strand
ATCGACCGTCTGCGGGCCAGCCAGGGGCAACGAACCGGCGACTACGACATTCTGCCCAACGATGCCAATAACACCATCCTGGTCATCGGGGTGGAGACCAGCCAGCGCGATCTGATCCAGAAACTGCTCGACGCCATCGACGTGGAGGTGGCGGAAGATTACGGAGCCCTCAAGCTGGTCATGTTCCCTCTGCTCAACGCCGACGCGACCAAACTGGGCGATGTGATCACCGAAATGATGGTTACGCCGGAGGGTCGGGGCGGGGTAGCCGACACCATTCGCAAGCTGACCATGCTCAAGAAGGGGCCCGACGGGAGCATGGAGGAGAGCCCCCCGCTGGATCTGGAGAAACCGCTGCGCATCATCGCAGATCCGGGAACGAACTCGTTGATCGTCGCTACCGTCGAGGGCAACATCGAGCCCATCGGGGAGATCATCCGCCTGCTCGATGACGTACCGTCAGCCGTCGAGCTGGGCTTGCAAATCTTCCCCCTGGAATACGCCGACGCCCAATCCGTGGCCGATCTGCTGGAGAAGATGTTCAAGGAAGGCAAGAAGCTGACCGACACGCCCGCTGATGGCCCCAAGGGGGCGGTGGCCGAAGGGCCGATCGGCGAAGCGCTGGCTTATGAGTTCAACGTCTCGGCCGATCCGCGAACCAATATCCTGTTCGTCGCCGGTAGGCCTGCCCAGGTCGCGATGGCCCAATCTCTGGTGGCCGAACTGGACGTGCCGGCCAACACGTTGAAGTTCCCCATGCAGCTTCTGTTCCTGGGCGAGAACCTCGACGCTACCCGCGTTTCGGAGATCGTCCGGCAGTTGTTCGATCAGAGGCTCAAGTCCTTGCAGGATCGCAACGCCGGTCCGTCGGCCATCGAGCGCGAGCAGATCTTCCTGGCCGTCGATATTCGCAGCAACTCGTTGATCCTGGCCGCCTCCAAGGAGAACTACGCGGAGATCGCTCAGATGGCCCGCGAGCTCGACGTCGCTCCGGATGCATTGATCGACCAGATCCGAATCATCACCTGCACAAACACCTCAGCCGCGGACCTGGACAGCAAGATCGAGCAGCTATGGGAGCGCAGGGCGCAGTTGCGGGGCCCGGGCGCCCAGTCGCTGGATAGGCCGGTGATCATCGCCGATGCCCGAAGCAATTCGCTGGTCATCGCCTCGAGCCCGGAGGACTATCAGGAAATCCTACGTCTGGTGGCCACACTGGAAGCCCAGCCGCTGTCTCCCATCGCCGGGATCAGGCTGCTCACCCTGGAGCACAACGACGCCACGCAGGTCGGCGGCATGCTGCAGAATCTCTTTGACGAGCGGATGCAGCAGCGTTTGTCTCAGGGCCAGGAGGAGAACCCGTCGGACCGGGTAGCTACCGCGATCGACCCGCTGACCAACACGATTCTAGTCGCGTCGTCGCAGGAGAACTTCGATGAGATGACCCGTCTGGTGTCGGTGTTGGACGTGGAACCCGACCTGGGCGGAATCGTGAAGACGTTCTACCTGAAGTTCGCCCAGGCCAACAACGTGGCCGAAAAGCTCGACGAGCTGTTCGGCAAGGAGTTGTACGATCCGACGATATCCGAAAGCGACGTGGCCGAGCGTCAGCGACACGTCGCCATCGTGGCTGACCCGCGAGCCAACGCCATCATCGCCAGCGCGTCGCGGTCCAACCTGTCACTCATCGAGAAGCTGATCACCCAGATGGACGCCGAAGACATTCCGCTCCACGAAGATACCAAGCTTTACCCATTGGAGTGGGCCAACTCGCTCGAATTGGCCGAGATGTTTGACGAGTTGTTCGCTGGCATGAAGCAAAACGCTCCGGAGCCCGATTTGATCAATCTGCCGACGATCATTCCCGACGAGCGCAGCAACACGCTGATCGTCTCCGGCACGCGCGACGCCCAGCGACGGGTCGCGGATCTGGTCGAGCGGATGGATCGTGAGGCCGGTCCGAACATTCTCGAGTTCAAGGTCTACCCGTTGCAGTTCGGCAGCGCCGTCAAGCTGGCCCCCAAGATGCAGGAGATGTTCGACCAGCGATCCCAGGGCGGCGGAGGCGGCGTGGATACGCCCATCACCATCGAGGCCGAAGAAGGCTCCAACACGCTGATCTGCAGCGCGTCGCGCGACGATCATATCCTGATCGCCGAGTTGCTCGCCCTGTTGGACAAACCTTCGACCATCGCCCAGCAGTTTCGCATCTTCCCGCTTGCCAAAGCCAAGGCGGAGAGTCTGGCCGAACGACTGGAATCGCTGTTCGCCGCCCGGGGCGGCGCCGGCGGCTCGGATGCCGCCTTGGGAATTGCCGTAGAGGCCGAGCCGCGATCCAACTCGCTGATCGTGTGGGCATCGGCCACGGACATGGACAACATCGCCGAGATCATCGACCAGCTCGATTCCGTCAAGCCGGCCGTTGAGATGACCGTGCGGATCATTCAGCTTCGCCAAGCCCTGGCTGAGGAGTTTGCCAGCATGCTGGAACGCACCCTCAATGGCGGCGATGGCGGTGGAGGCGACGACCGCCAGGCGGTGATCCTCACCTTCATGCAGACCCTGGACGACGGCACGCGAGTCGAGCGCAAGCTCATTCGCCAGGACATCACTATTACGCCCGACTCCTACACCAACTCGCTAATGGTCATGGCTCCCTCGGAGTCCATGGACATGCTGGAAGCAATGATCAAGGACTTCGACAAGGTGGGTCCGATCGCGGCCGAGATTCGCATGTTCCCGCTGGCCAACGCGGACGCCGAGGAAATGGTCGAGCAGCTCGAGGAGCTCTTTGGCGACCCGAGCGGTGGCAGCGGGGATTTGGAGCGTGAACTCATCTTCGGTGAGGGAGGTGCTACGCTGACCCTGGGGGGCGAAGGCGGCAGCAGGCAGGAGCTGCGCTTCTCGGCCGTTCGGCGCACGAACACGGTTCTGGCTGCCGGCAACGAGGTCGATTTGCGCATGGTCGAATCGCTCATTCGTCAGCTCGACGCCGAGGAGATCGAGGAACGGCTCAGCTTCGTCTACAAGACGGACTACCTCGATGCCCAGGAGATCGCCGACGCGATAGAACAGTTCATGCAGGAGGAAGAGGATCGCTTCGGCGATATCGAAGACGAAATGTCCATGATGCGACAGGCGGAGCGGAAGCTCACCGTGGTTCCCGTGGGCACCGAGAACCCCGACAGCCTGATCATCGGCACCAGTCCACGCTACGCGCAACAGCACATGGACATAATCTATCAGCTCGATAGGCCCCAACCCCAGGTGATGATCTCCGCCCTGATCGCCGAGGTGACGCTCAACGACACCACCGACCTGGGTATGGAGTTTGCCGTTCAGGATCTGCACTTCTCCGACAACGCCGTCCTGGGCCCCAACGGCATCCTGGAGGGCAAGGACTACGACATCGTCATCGGGACCGACCTGGGCACGGGCAGCATCGGCGGCGGACTGAGCTTGGCCTTTACCGGCGAGGACTTCAGCCTCATCTGGCGAACCCTGCAGACCACCAGCCAGATCGAGGTGCTCTCGCGCCCCACGATCATGGTACGAAACGGTGAGTCGGCCGACATCGTCATCGCAGATCGAGTACCGACCGTGAGTGGCTCGCAAATCAACCCGCAGGGTTCGCTCAGCTCGCAGGTGGTATACAACGATATCGGCATCCTGCTTCACGTGGAGCCGACCATCAATCCGGACGGGTACGTCAGCATGTTGGTCGAGCCGGAGATTTCCGCCCAGACGAACACGTCCATCCAGCTCACCGAAGGCCTGTCGGCTCCGATCTTTCAGGAGCGTGCGGCCAGCACCGTCGTCACAATAAAAGACGGCGAGACCGTGGTGATCGGCGGGCTGATCACCGACCGGCGTGAGGAGAGCGAAGCCAAGGTGCCCATCCTCGGCGACCTTCCGTGGATCGGCCGTTTCTTCAAGACGACGAAGGTGTCGACGATCAAGACCGAGTTGCTCATCATCCTTACCGTCGATGTGATCTGGACCGAAGAGGATGCCTACGCCATGTCCGTCAAGCATCGTGACATGGGCAACCTCAAGCCCTGGCAGAAACGTCATCCCCTCATGGAGGGGCTCAGGATTCTGCCGGAGGAAAATGGTTTCGGACCGCGGGACGAATCCACCAGCCCGCCATATCTCCCGTCGCAGCCGGCGCATGAGCCGCGCGATCGCTCGCTCTACGGCCCCAAGCCGGGAACCTACGGCCCAACCATTCCCACTGGAAGTCGAATCAGTCAAGCGTCTGGGGCTACCTATGGTCCGATCATGGTGGCTGATCAAAAGGGAGGCCACTGACGCCATGGATCGGCTGGCGGAGCATGCACCCTTGGTATGGGGCTGGACGGACATGAAGCGCAGTCTCTCGATTATCTTGCTGGCCCTGTGCCTTTCCGGCTGCCTCGAAGGGGCCGCCGGTTGGGGGGTTCCCAAGACCGAGTCGCTCTCGGACACCGTGGTGCGGGTACTGCCCATCTACGGATCCAAACCGTGGCTCAGCTTTGACGAGGCCGGCGATCTCGATCCCGAGGGAATCAAAGTCGACGTCTACCTGATCGATAGCCGGACCGGCCATGGCGAGTTCGGGCGCGGGGACATATTGGTCGATATGTACACCCTCGAGCCCAGGCCCGACGGCAATACCGAGCGGATGTTGGTCAAGCAGTGGAGGTTCGGCCCGGACACCCCGTTTCGCAGTCGGCGGCCCACGCGGCTGGGGTGGGGCTACCAACTGCATCTGGATTGGCGCCCCGGCGACTATTTGGGCAAATCGATCGAGGTGACCATTGCTTACCAGCGAACCGACGGACGAATCGTGAGGTCCAAGACCAAGCGATTGCGCGTCCCGCGCTCGTCACACGACCGGAGTGCCCCTTTTGCCGCATCGCCGCGACCTTGAGCCGATCAGCCTGCCAGTGCTTCGTTGCACGTCGAATGATGGATGGTGGGTACAAAGCGGGTGCCACTGGTGGCTTGCCCACCAGTGCTCGTGGGGCCGCGTACTGGGCACTGGTGGGCAAGCCACCAGTGGCACCTATCGTTCGACGAGCTACAGAACATTAGTCTTCCGATTGTGCCTCGGTCTGTCGATAATCACCGGCGCTTGTCGCCGCGACTCTGCGGACAATGCACCTACCTCATCGACCGCAGGCGGCGCCGGCGATGAATCGTACTCGCCCACTCCGGGCCGAGTCCCCGAGACGCCGATGGAGACCGCCCGTCTGCTGCGGCAGTTGCGCACCTCGGGCCGACTGGCTCAGCTTCGACCCTACCTGGCGCCCGATCACTGTGAGGCGATCCTGGACGTTATCCTGGCCGTCGACCAACTCGCCGTCGCCGCCGACGAGCTTCGGTCCGCGGTCGGCGACACTATCGGAGAGGCTACCGCGGATCTGTATGACTTCACCGCGGCCGCCAACGCCCTGGAGCTGTTTTCACGTGACGTCGAACTGGTCGATGATCAGGTCCGAGGCGATGAAGCATCGGTCGTCATTCAGGTGGCTTCTCGCGTCCCGCTAAACACCGTCCGATTCCGTAGGATCAAGGGCCGGTGGATTCTCCAAACCGACCCGCCCATCGCCGGCCTGCCGGGGGCCGTGCTCGAATTGGCGGCGGCGATGCGCCGCTGCGCCGTCGAGCAACGTCGGAATCATTGGACCATCGAGCGACTGAACAAGGAACTCGACCGCCGCACACAAGGTCCGCGGACGGTGCTACGTCACTTGCAGACTCCGGTTGGTTCGGGCAGCGAGAATGGGGCGCCCTCGTAGGGCTCCGTCAGGGGTGAAACGGTGGGTGGCACGGTCTGGTACTGCAGGGCGTGGAGAGCGCTGGATCGGCAACCTGCCCCATCCCCCACGGCCTGGAGTACCAGACCGTGCCACCCATTCGCGAAACGCGCTTCCAAGTCGCGGGTCACTCAAGCATTCCCGGACGGCGATCAACGCTTGGAGAACTGGAAGCGCCGTCGGGCGCCGCGCTGGCCATACTTCTTCCGCTCGACTTTACGGGGGTCGCGGCTGAGCAGGTTGCGTTCCTTCAATGCAGGCCCGCAAGCATCGTCGTGTTTGTACAATGCCCGGGCGAGGCCCAGGACGATGGCGTCGGTTTGACCGGTGATGCCGCCGCCCTTGGCATTGACGAAGATGTCCAGCTTCTTGTCCGCCTCGGTGGCGCTGAGCGGTTCACGAACCCGGGCCTGATCCTTGGCCAAACAGAAGTACTTGTCCACCGGCCTGCCGTTAACCTCGAAGGTTCCCTTGCCCATTCGAATGCGAACTCGAGCCACCGAGGACTTGCGCCGGCCGGTACCCCAGATGTAGGTCTTGCTGGCGACAGTCGGCATGGGGATCCCGACTGGGGTCGGGGTGTCCTTGGGTGCAGAGGCTGCCGCTTCGACGGAGGCCGCTTCGGCGGCAGCGCCGGCTGCCTCGATGGGCGTAGATGCGGGCGCGGCGGCTGCGGGTGTCTCCGGAGTGGCTGCGCTCTGCTCGGCTGGGGTCTTGGGACTGTCGCTCACGGGTGTCTTTCTCCGTCGGTCTTACGATTGGGTGTTTCGCAGAGGATCTGGCTTACTCCGGCCACGCTTGCGGGCATTGGGCGGCGTGCGGATGATCGGCTCCGCGATACACCTTCAGCTTGCTGAGCATCTTTCGGCCCAGCTTGTTCTTGGGCAGCATTCGTCGAACGGCGGTCTCGATGATTCGTTCAGGGTGCTTTTCCATGACCCGTTCGATGGGAACCGACTTGAAACCGCCGGGGTAGTAGCTGTAGCTGTCGTAGTGCATGGTTTCCATTTTCCGGCCGGTGAGCTTGATCTTCTCCGCCTGGGTAACGACGACGAAGTCTCCGGTATCGACATGCGGGGTGTAGATGGGCTTGTGCTTGCCCATCAGCATGACGGCGATTCTGGAAGCCAATCGACCGAGCACTCGGTCGGTGGCATCGACATGATACCACTGCTGAGTCACATGGCCTGTCTTGGCTACGTAGGTGTTCGTTCTTCCGACCGGCATTTTCTATCGCCTGCTTCTGTGCCTGGGTTCGCGTCTCCAGGCGGCCTCAAGGCCATCCGGAGAATCCGAGCCCCGTACTATAGCGAATCGCCCCTCGCCGTCAAGTCGATCCGCGGTCGTTGGTGTGTCCCGGATTCGTGACATTGTCAGCGGCTGGAACTCTCAGCAGCGTTATCGATGACGCCAGGCGGGTGGGGCAGATGTGCCAGAGGCTGGGTCTTGCTATGATAGCGGTGACGGTGAGCAAAGAAGCTGCGACCAATCTGACCTACTCCGCCTCGATGGGGCGATCCATCCGAGCACGGGAGCACACAACTCCCTGGAACTGCCTTGGCTGAACTAAAACGCACAGATCTGTCGGTCCAACACGAACGGGTGGTGTTGATGGCTGTGTTGCTCCCCGGTCGGATGATCAATGTCCACCGGCCGCTCGATGAGTTGGCCTCCCTGGCTGAAACCGCTGGGGCTGAGGTGGTCGATGGGCTCGTGCAAAAGCTCACCAAGGTCCACTCTGCCACCTACATGGGGCGCGGCAAGGCGGAGGAACTTCGCGACCGGGCCGAAGCCAATGAGGCCGGCACCATCATCTTCGACAACGACCTATCCCCCCGGCAGATCCGCGAACTGGAGGAGATCACCAACTGCAAGATCATCGATCGCAGCGAACTGATCCTGGACATCTTCGCCGGCCGGGCACGAACGCGAGAGGCCAGGCTTCAGGTGGAGCTGGCCCAGTTGCAATACACCGCCCCTCGACTGCGCGGGATGTGGACCCACCTCGAGCGGTTGGCGGGGGCGGGTGGTGGTGGCGCAATCGGCTCGGTGGGCGGGATCGGCACGCGAGGCCCGGGCGAGCGTCAGATCGAGATCGATCGGCGCCTGGTGCGCGATCGCGTCACTCGTCTCAAGGGAGAATTAGCCAAGATCGACCGCCGCAAGCAGCGTGAGGTCCAGTCGCGAGCGACCGAGTTCACCGTGTCGCTGGTCGGCTACACCAACTCGGGCAAGAGCACGGTGATGAATGCCCTGACCGGGGCAGGACAACCAGTCGAAGACAAACTGTTCGCCACATTGGATACCAAGACCGCCCGCTGGAACCTGGGCGATGGACAGACCGCGCTGCTGAGCGACACGGTCGGCTTCGTGCGCGACCTGCCCCACCGTTTGGTGGCCTCATTCCGGGCGACGTTGGAGGAGGTGATCCACGCCGACCTGCTGCTCCACGTTGTGGATGTTGCATCGGAGGAAGCCCCGCTGCAGATTCGTGCGGTCAACGAAGTGCTCGAGGAGCTCGAATGCGCCGATCGCCCGACGCTCGTGCTGCTCAACAAGATGGACATCGTCGAGGATCCGTCGATCGTGCAGATCGTCGAGAGTCGCGTCGGTCGGAGCCTGCGCATCAGCGGCCACACCGGCGTCGGTCTCGATGCGGTGGTGGAGGCCGTCTCCGAGATGATCGATGGAGCGGTGGTCACCACAACGGTCCGCTTCCCCGCCCGCGAGGGCAAGCTCTCCTCCTGGATAGATCAGATGGCCACCGTGCTCGATCGGCGTTACGACAACGACTCCGTCGAGCTGGACCTGCGCATCAGCCGCACCCACCTGGACCAACTCTGCGGCCGACATCCGGCGTTGACCATTGTCGATCAGAATGGCTAGCAAGTCCTTGAAGAATGCGATGGCGACTTGTTTGCCTCCGTGTGTGCTGACGCAGGCATGTTCGCCGGTCGTACGCCCTCCCTCCGGCTGACTTGCCGGGCCGGGGAGTCTGCTCATCGTGAGACCAAAATGTGGCCGAGACGGCTCAAAGCCGGTAGAATGAAGGGGTCATGGCACGGGTCTATTTGGAAACGAGTTTCATCAGCGCCTGTGTGACCAACCGCACAGATGCCGCGAGTGTCTATCGGCGAGAGACGAGTATCGAGTGGTGGAGTATTCAACGACCTAGGCATACGCTCTTGGTGTCGGACGAAGTGGTTGCGGAGTTGTCTGACCCGTCATATCCGCAACGCAGTGTCGCTTTGGAGTTCATCACCGGAATCGAGTCGTTACGGGTTACCCACGAAGTCATTGGGCTGGCACGCATTCTGGTCGATCAGAAGGTAATGCCGGGGCCTCTCAAGGGCGATGCCGTTCATGTGGCTGCGGCTGCATTCCATGGAATGGACTACATGTTGAGCTGGAACGTCAGGCATCTTGCCAATCCCAATAAGACGCAGCATCTGGGGAACATTTGTATGCGGTTGGGGCTTGTTCCCCCGCGGATTGTCACGCCCGATCTCTTGTGGGAGGTAGACGATGAGCCGAGCTGAA
The DNA here is from genome assembly GCA_022562105.1 of Planctomycetota bacterium. GTDB lineage: Bacteria > Planctomycetota > Phycisphaerae > UBA1845 > UBA1845 > JADFPW01. Next base: position 7,946 of record JADFPW010000045.1, on the reverse strand, counting down.
CAACGTACGGAACCACAAGATCCGCTGATTGATGAAGTGCGAGCGATACGCAAGGCGATTAGCGACCGATGCGACGACGACTTCGACAAGCTCGGCGAGTATCTCCGCAAGGTCGGCGACGAGTATCGCCAGAGGGCGAAACTAACCGAAATCCGGAAAGGAGAGGCCAATCGTGAAACGTAACCTACCTCTTGCACATGCGAGGGGGCAGGTGGCCCACACGCCAGCACTGATTGCCTTGACGGTGTTGGATCGGCGATACGACAACGAGTCGGTGGAGATGGACCTGCGCATCAGCCGCACCCACCTGGACCAACTCTGCGGCCGACATCCGCTGCTTACCATCATCGATCGGACGGCTTAGCAGCTTCATGAACAACGTGATCACGATCAATTGGAGGCGACCCAGCCGTGTCGCGGGAGCGGCGCTTTCAGTTGCCGACTATGGGACTAGCGCCCAAAGGCGCCCTGACGTCACTCTGCCCGTACCTACATCAGTGAGCCGTGCAAAAGGCGTCGCCATTGCTCTGATCTCACAGTGTGCCAGTGAGTGCCGAGATCCGCCGATATAGGCTGCCTCCGGCAATGTAACTGCTACTGATTCTCGGCGTGCACATGTTTCTTAGAAAGGACTACGAGCAGTGATTCACCTCAGCCACAAGCTCAATACGCTACGTGTGACATTAGGCGGCGTTATCCTTGCGTTAGCAACAGGTATTCTGACGTTCGCTCCGTCCCTGCAGCAAGCCTGTGCTGTAGCGTTTGCATGTGGGGTGATCGTTACCATATCGGGTTTCGTACAAGTCTCCTTGATGGTGCGGTTTTACCACCAGTGGAACAGTTCAGTATTGCATAGAGCTCTAAGCAAAGCACCTCCTGACGCCACCATCCGAATCTTGCAAACTTGGATGCCCGATCGAGAGACGTTCTTGCCAAGACTTGAAGAGCTGCTCACGACGGAAGGAAAGAGGTTTCACTTCAAGATCCTATTGGTGAGCGACACGGACATGCCAGACGTTCTGGGGGCGCGCGTCAGGTTTCGACCCGAATCAAGAAGGGAGGCTGCCGACCAAGTTCGATCTACAATTGACCAATTGAAACAAATGACGCAGAGAGTTAACCAGGCTTGGAAATCTCAACACAACGGCGCACGGCTTGACTTGACTATTCACTCCTATTCCTTTATGCCATTCGGCCCCATTTACCATATTGGCGACTCGATGTTCGTAGGGATCTATCCGAACCATTGTTCGTCAGCTCATGGCCCAATGATCGTGGTGAAACAGAATTCCTCTCGCTGTTGGGACTTGTTTGATTTGCACTTAACAACTGCTTTAAAGGCGTCCCCTCAAGTGTTCCCAGCAGAAGGCTAACTCACTATGAAAAAATCACCTATTGCACAAGGAGTGGCTAGAGCCCCATACTCTTCAATTGGTACGGTGGTCGAATGGACTGATGGTCTTCTAGATACACCGGATCTACTCAAGGGCAAGGTAGTATATGACAAGGGTGTGACGCCCCTTTATCGCACGGCATTCATCGTGGAGAATGGCGCGAGAGGCCTCCTCATGGCAGCTGGTGGAAGGAATTCTCATGCCTTAATCCTGGCCAGTGAAGCAGGAATACCTGCTCTTGCCGGCATTGGCAACGTGACCTTGTTGGGGCAAGTAGTGACAATAGACCCGGTTGCCGGATGCGTCTACAAAGGAGAAGTGGACGTAGCTGAATCCATCGACAGCAGTACGACGGGAACGTATACTGATTGTCCTCCTGTGTATGTCAACGTGTCCTATCCCAGCGCCTTATCCTCAGCGGCATCCACGGGGGCAGATGGCATTGGTTTACTCCGCACGGAATTTGTTGCGGCGAAGACACTAGCGATGAATCTTCAAGTCACAATGTCTAACGGCGGTCTGGTTATTGACATGCTTAAGGAAAGCAACGAGGCGGATACGATTTATGCAATGGCAGAGGATGCTAAACTACGCCCCATTCTAAGACAGGCATTTGTTGATGTATTAGAACAAGCCGTACAAGCATTTGGAAATCGGGAAATCATAGTGCGTACGATTGATATTCCTCGGCGAGTTAATGACCCAATGGGCAATCGCGGCATTCGGAGGTGCATCGCAAGTGGTGGAGCGACTATTCGGATAGTCGGCGAAGCAGTTCGTAGTGTACTAGAGAGTGTTCAGGCCAATATTGGAATAGTCTTACCATTGGTATCGCACTATTCACAGATACGAGAGTCTTTAAGTATGCTAAGGCGCGCTGGTATTGACTTTGTGGGATCGCCTGAAAAGGAGCCGGGGAAAGCGTCATTTGGCTGGGAGATAGAACAACCGAGTGGTTCTCAGAATAATGAAATATGGCTAGCAGCGTTTACAGCTGAGTTTGGCTATCCGCCTCAGTTCATTGGAATCGGCACGAACGACTTGACGCAGTTTACGATTGCATTGGGAAGAGACGCTTATTCTGAGGAAACTGACGTCTCCAGTCGAAGGTATTTGAAGTCTCTATACGACGAACTGGACTTTTCGGTAGTTAGGCAGATTGTTACTGTAGCTGATCAATGCCGCGCTCTTGGTGTGAGAGTATTCCTGCTGGGCGAGGCGGCGTCTAATCCTGTCTTGGCTCCGTTGTTGGCGGCTTTCGATATTATCCCTTCCACATCCGTGGCGTATGTATCAAATGTGCGCCGGATGTTACATGCGTGGCACTTACACGGCAGTGTGGAGAAGAGTATCTCGGCGTACATTGACCACGCTGCGGAGCTTTATCCTCTCAATGTGCGGGACGTTGTAGTGAAGCAAATAGAAAAATTCTTTGCCAAGCACACCAGAAGGTGACTGGCACGATGACTGGTGGTATCCAAAAAGTGCTGGCAAAGGGAGATGGCGTATGGTTGCATTGGAAGAGTGCGGTTGGTCAAGCGTTGTGGGCGATTAGGGTCAGAGTGTCGCCGATTAAGGTCAGAGCGCGTTTGGGCGTTAGTGGTTCTGACTTCAGGCTGCACATTGTAGTCCTGGGTTTCTTACCGCCGCTCTTGGACGACTTCCTGCATCGCGTCGCCGATTACCTTGCTGATGGCCTGGGAGTTGGGGTCGCCGCGGTTAGTGAAGATTTGCTCACGGGTGAGGTGTAAGGGTCGCTTGACCTGGTCGCGGTTGAGGAGGGCCTTGAAGTAGTCGCCGATGCTCTTCTCTTGCAGGTCGAAGACCAGCGTGCCATTGACCGAGCCATCGTCGCCCAACATGAGTTCCAGCCGCAGGTAGTCCAGCTCCGACTTCAGCACGTCGGGAGGAAGGAGGCGAAAGTGGGTGGCGGATGTCTTGGCGTCCCAACGGCGGTGACGCAGGCTTTCCTCGAACCGCAACGACGACTCACAGGCCTGGACGATGGCCAACAGTTCCTCGGCCGGCTCGACGGTGAGCTTGACGTCTCCGGAAGGATCGATCGCCTTGGGGACATCGAGTCGGACCTTCAGGAGCCAGCCGGTGGACTTGGTCGAGACGCGGGCGTTGGGCGGCAGGCGAACCTCGAACTCGTAGCTGTGCTCTGACTGGCGCTCTATGGTGCCCGCCCCAGCCAGATCCACGGTTTCGTGCGTCTTGTACACCGTGACCGTGGTGGTGGACTTACCCGTCGAGCGAGCTTCCGTCCAGAACTCTTTGAGCTCCAAGCGGATGGATTGAACGTCCTGGTCGTACTGCCCGCCTTGGATCAGGATCTTGCCGGTGACGACATCGCATTGCGAGTACACGTCGTCCTCGGTCTGCACGCACACTTCCGTGCCGGCAATGTTGAACGTTTGCTTAACGCTCTCCAGGAATCCCATGACCCATTCTCCTGGCCGATCCAGATCAAAATTAACCTTCCCGCGACCGATGCTACCCGGGTTGACAGACGCCGCAAGGTCGGGCGTCCGGTTTCTTTCTGCACTACGTTTTCGGAGCCGATTAGAGTCGGCGCGCCCTTAGGCGATAGCGATTCGCTTTCTGATTATCGCGGCCTTGCGCGTTGGGTGCCGAGGGACGGCCTCGATCTGCCGTATCGCCGAATCCACGCCGGAAGGCGACGCGTGTCCCTCTTGCCCACCCAGCCGCGTTACCATCCTGGCGCGGCGGGAAGGAGGCTCCGGCCACTAACGCCTAAAGGCGCTCTGACCCCAACGGTTTTTCTCTCGGCCGGGCGAAGGGGCTCTCGTGAAAGGGGCGGGCGAAACGCCGATCGCCCATGATCAGCACGGCTACGGTTCGACAGAGGATTCCAAAGTCCAGGCCCAACCCGACGTGCCGGACGTAATACACATCGTAGCGAATGCGTTGGTCCCAATCGATCAGCGTGTTGCCGTTGACCTGGGCCAAGCCGGTCAGACCCGGACGAACCAGCAAGCGGCAGCGCTGGACCTCGTCGTAACGAGCCACCTGGTCGGGCAGGGTCGGCCGAGGTCCCACCAGCGACATTTTCCCGGTGATCACGCCGACCAGTTGGGGCCATTCGTCGAGCTTGAGTCTCCGGATCACGCGTCCGACTGCGGTGATTTCGGGATGGGATAGGGGAACGATCTCCTGGGGATCCGGCGTGCGCCCGCCGCGCATCGAGCGGAACTTGTACAGCCGAAACCCCTGACCGTCCTTGCCCACCCGAGTCTGGGCGAAGAAGAGCGGGCCGCGGCTGGTAAGCTTGACGGCCAATGCGGTGAGCAGCATGACCGGTGCGAGCACGACCAGTCCGCACAGGGCGACCAGAAGCTCGCATGCCCGCTTCCCGCCGCGGGCCCACCTCGTCGTGGATGGCTGAAAAGAGTCTAGCGTTTGGTCACTCATGTTCCCAAAAGAGTGGCACGGTCTGGTTCCGGTCGTTCAGGGCGGCAGTCTCGCCGAGACGGGCCACTCCGTCCTCTGTCACTTTCGCCGATTGCGTCAATACCAAAGCCATGAGGCTATGATGGTCACCAGCAACACGGCCTCGCAAAGCGAGACTCCTCCGAGGAGGCGGCCCCCGCGATGCAGACCATTCCGATCGTCGAAGGCATGGCGCATATCCTTCCATCGCCCGCGGGGCCGGTCAATCACCTCGCCTAGGTCCCTCGAAGGCGGCCACTGGTCGGCCGGGTTGACGGACCAGCAAGGCGTCGGCACAATCCGGGGTTCTCGAAATCACCAGCTCGATGGACCCAGGGAGGGGACAACGACTACCATAAGAGGGGCACCGGCGACACCCGGGCCACACGTTCCCATGGACATGCTCGTCATCCTCAAGCCGACGGCCACTGATGGCGATCGAGACGGCGTAGTCCGGCGGATCGCCGATCTGGGGTTGGCCTCCCATGTGTCGAAAAGTGAATACCGCACGGTGGTCTCGGCCACCGGTCCCTGCGGTCCGGAGTTGAAGGATCAGCTCGAGCAGCTGGCGGGGGTGGACAACGTTCTGGTGGTCTCGTTGCCCTATCGCCTGGCCTCGCGCGAGTTTCACGAGGCCGCTACGATCCTGGATATCCGCGGGGTGCGCGTAGGTGGGGCACACGTCAACGTGATCGCCGGCCCGTGCGCCATCGAGGACCGTGAAATGCTCCACGACGTGGGGCTGACCGTCCAACGGGCCGGGGCGACCATTCTTCGTGGCGGAGCGTTCAAGCCGCGAACGTCGCCCTACTCCTTTCAGGGCAGGGGTCTAGAGGGACTCAAGTGGCTGCGGGAGGTGGGTGACGAGTTGGGCATGCCGACCATCACCGAGGTGATGGATCCGCGGGATGTCGACGCCGTCGCCCAATACGCGGACATCTTCCAGATCGGGGCCCGCAACATGCAGAACTTCAATCTGCTGTTGGAGGTCGGCCGAACGGACAAACCGGTGTTCATCAAGCGTGGGCCGGCCGCTTCGATTACCGAACTGTTGATGTCCGCCGAATACGTGCTCAGCGAGGGGAATCATCGTGTGATGATCTGCGAGCGGGGCATCCGCACGTTTGGGGCCGAGTCGCGGTATACACTTGATCTGTCGGCCATACCCTTGATCCAGGAGCGTAGCCATCTACCCGTTTTCGCGGACCCGTCGCATGCGGCGGGCAAGCGCGATCTGGTGCCGAGTTTGGCCCTAGCGGCGGTGGCGGCGGGGGCGGCAGGCGTGATTGTCGAGGTCCATCCCCGGCCGGATCGCGCCCTTTGCGATGGACCTCAGGCGATGTTGCCTAGGAGTTTTAGTGCGTTGATGGACCAGATCCGAGCCATCGCCCAGGTCGTAGGCCGCCGCTTATGGGAGGTGCGACCGACGGAGACCGCTACACCCACCGGTTGAAAACCGGTGCCACACGAGGTTGTGAAACAACCTCCACGGAGAATCGGCGACCATGAGACGACCGTTCGTAGCCGGCAATTGGAAAATGAACAACACGTTGACCGAAGCTCGGGCGCTGATGCGCGAACTGCGCGAGCAACTCTCCCCCCAGGCGGCGGTTGACGTGGCGGTCTGCACGCCCCATACCCTGCTGTATCCCATGGGGCGGGAAATCGATGGGACCGCCATCGCCCTAGGCGCTCAGAACTGCCACTTCGAGCCCAGCGGCGCTTTCACGGGCGAGGTATCCCCGCGGATGATCAAGGAAGCGGGCTGTACCTACGTGATCGTCGGGCACAGCGAGCGGCGGCAGCACTTCGCCGAGGGAGGGGAGATTCTCAAACGGAAGGTAGAGGCGGCGCTCCAGGCCGGTCTTGATGTGATCTACTGCATCGGTGAGACCCTCGAGCAGCGCCAGCAGGGCGAGACTGAGGCCGTTCTGGATCGGCAGATGGCGGAGGTGCTCCATGGGGGGCTCGACGCCGGTCGGCTGACCGTGGCCTACGAACCCGTCTGGGCGATCGGGACCGGGGTGACTGCGACCGCCGAGCAGGCCCAGGCATCTCACGAATTCGTGCGATCGAAGCTGGCGAGCATCTTTGGGGCCTCGGGGGCGGCGAAAATGCGGATTCAGTACGGTGGAAGCGTCAAGCCGGGCAACGCGGCGGAGCTGATGGCCTGCCCGGATGTGGACGGAGCCCTGGTCGGTGGAGCGAGCTTGGTGGCGGGGGACTTTGTGGCTATCATAGCTGCCGCGGCCGCCGCGAGCCGATAGACGTCGATTCGAGGGCTCGCAGGACCATCTGCTGTTACCCGCCGGATCCGGAATCCATAGTTCGGCAGAATCGAGAGCCGTGGGCGAACACCGGGTCGGCGGCAGGCCTAGGCGACAACAAGAGTCGAGTGCCGGTCGAGCGGATTAGACCGGTAAGCAGCTGTAGGGAGGATAGCGAATTATGAGGATGGGTGTTTTGTCGGCGATGACCGGCTGGCAAACGGTCTGGGCGCTTCTTGCGATCATGATATGCGGGCTGATCGTTCTGGTGATTTTGCTCCAGCGTGGTCGCGGGGGAGGCTTGGCGGGTGCGTTCGGGGGCGGGGGTTCAAGTTCCGCATTCGGTGCCAAAACAGGTGACGTCTTCACCGTCGTAACCGTGGTGCTGGCCGCGGTGTTTCTCGTTTGGTTTGTGGTGGGCAACTACTCGTTCATACCGGGTGGACCCGTGGTTGGGGCAGCGCCGGCGGCGGCTGCGCCGTTACCGTTGCCGGCTGCAAGTGACCAGAGCGCCGTCGATGATTCGGGCGATTCGGCATCGACGGAGATTGGCGAGCCCGCCGATTCCGCCGCGGAGTCGCAGGCTGGTGTGAACAACGATGAGCCTTCTGCGGAGACGTCAACACCGACTGACGACGCCGGAGAAGAGCAACCATAAGACGTGTTGTTCCAATCTCCCGTCAACTCCGGAGTGGCACAGATACGGGTTCTACCGCAACGCGCAGACTCCAGGTTGACGGAACACTAGCTGCCAGTGAGCCGGGTGGCCGACCGGCGGTACGGACTGCTGACCCAGTATATGCTCCATGACAGGATTGGCGGAGGCACGGCG
>JADFPW010000044.1 GCA_022562105.1 Planctomycetota bacterium | reverse complement strand
GCCCACTCGGTTACAAAGAGGGATTCGATATGATCAAGGACGCGGATGGTAATGTGGTCCGGGAAGGCAACATCCATGAGACCCAAACGATCATAGGTGGTCGAGACCTTCTCGCGGTGGAGCACACTGGGATGAAGAAAATGGGGCTGAACCCCGCTGAAGACCGGCGTTTTTACGGCCTCGCCAAAGAAGCCTTTGGGGAACGCCCATTCGAGGTCCGAGGCGATCTGACACCCTACGAGAACTGGTTAAACGTCGGCGCCTTGACAGCCGACCTCCTCGATATCGGGGAAGAGATCCCGGTGATGGCGCATTTCTTAGGTGAGTCGATGGCGCATGTCAATCCAATCCTTTTCCCACCAAGGAGCACAACCTGGGTACGGAAATTGATGCACGCCGTCGGTCGCTACTTCTTTCTGCGTAAGATCAGGAGCCGACAGGGCGTTCGTGTCCTTCCTCCGCGGCAGGGCTCGCGAGTGTGATCTCGCTGAAGCGCTAGTGTCCTATCCTTATCGCACACCCCAGACACCCTCGATGGATGACATGGATGAAGAAGACTCACTTAACAGATTGTTGCTATGAGGTCGTGCTCGGTTGCGAGTTCGATCTCCCCGGCGACGGTGCCGGGCTCAATGGTCTCAAGCCACTGGATTGCATCGCCGTGGTGGATGGTCGGTGCGCTCCAGGTGAGGCTCTAGCAGGCGGCGTCCATTTGCAGCCGGGCTAGGGCGCGCCGTATGGTCATGTTCTCGCGGCTACCCGATGGCTTTTGCTTGTCGAACTTGACCATCTCGGCGGCGGCCACGGCAGTCTAGCCATAGCGCCCTGGCTTCGGAGTGGTGTTGGAGTGCCCCAAGCTCCCCCTGATGCGGGTACAATGCCTCAATGTCCGATGGCGCCTATAGGGACAGGAGGCCCGAGATAGGTATGCCGCGCCCGTTACAAGTCCTAAACCAAGGGCCCCGAACGGTTCGATCGCCCAAACGATCGTGGACAGCGCTGGTCCGCCGCGCCCTTGCCCTTTTGTTGGCGGCTCTTGCGGTCTTGACCTGTGTCCTCAATTGGGCAGGTTGGTCCACGAGATGGTAACAACGAAGCCTCGATGGGTAAGTGGTCGGAATAGTTACGCTCGAGTGCTCTTACGGCAGCGCAGAGCTAATCATACAGGAACCATTTCAGCAACCTCCCGTGCTGCCGCGCGATTTCATTATGCGGCCGATCGCCTGGAGGTTTAGTTGCTACAAGAATGAACCGTCGCGGCTTTCCGGTGGTAGCAACCCTTCATATATCATGACGACAGTTTATCATGGGAACCTGGTACCGTTAGTGATTCTTCTCGGAGTCTATCCAGTGTGGGTGTTCCTTCGCGGGCCGGTGCGAAGGTGGAAGCTAGCACGCGAAGGGAAGTGCGTAGAGTGTGGGTACGACTTGAGGGGCAACGTCAGCGGCGTCTGCCCCGAGTGCGGAAAGGTGGTCACGAACACGCCATGAACCGTCGCTCCCGCATCCGTCGCATCGCCAAGTGGAGTGGGGTCGCCGTATCGGTGATCCTGCTGGCGGCCTGGGGCCTGGCTCTCTTTCGCTTCACGGGGTACGTGGGTGGCCGCTCAGGCGTCGTCTTGGTGTCGGGTGCGGTCGTCGTGACATGGGCAAGGGTGCCGTCTACTCCATTCTGGGTGAACATGGCTTCCCCGGACTTCGGCTATTGGTGGCTGCCCACCGTGAAGCGCACTTCGCAGGGGAAACATTGCTATCCCGCTTTGGATTCCCCTCGCCGTCACCGCCCTCCCCACCGCATACCTCTTCTACCGCGACCGCTGCCAGCCACCCGGCCATTGCCAGGGGTGCGGGTACAACTTGAAGGGGAATGTGTCGGGGGTGTGTCCTGAGTGTGGGGGGAAGGCATGATATGGATGGCCGCAGTCGTGCTGGCGTTACTCGTGATGGTCGCGGTCCGACTGTCTAGGCACTTTGGCGTTCCTCCTTCCATCTACCACTTCATCGTGCCCGAGTGACGAAAGCTCGACCGACGCGAGCAGAAGCTGGCTGACAAGGCTGCGGTGCGTGCACTAGGCTGGCGGAATTGGATTCCCATGCTGGCAGTGCCCCCCGCGGTTGCACTCTTCTGGCTGAATCCTCCGTACGGTCTGCTAATCGTCTCTTTTGCAGTAGTCTTGCTGCCCCCGCTGTTTACCACTGTCGTTCACCGGCATGCACTACGACGCGAGTGCTGGGCAATTCTCGCTTCTCGCGGAGAGTCCATTTGCACCGGCTGCAGCTACAACCTCACCGGCAACGTCTCGGGGCGGTGTCCGGAGTGTGGGAAGGCCCCAACGGGCTTCAAGTCACCTTGACGGCGAGCTGGAAGCGTCGATCATATTGGCCAACGCACGAAGGCGGTACCTTGGCGCAGTGTGCCCAAGCTGCTGGGGCGCCTAACGATCTCACGTTGGATCGCCCACGGAGGTAACCAATGTGCTTGCATTCCCGTAGTGTGAAGACCCTTGTCTGCGTTGGAGTAGCGGGTATGGCGGCGTCAATCGCCCGCGCAGAGGATGCTGACTGTCCGTTGTTCCCGGTAGCGCAATTCCCGGTGGGAATGTATCCCATGTCGGTCGCTGCCGGCGACTTGGACGGTGATGGCGATCAGGATCTCGTCGCGGCCAACGATTTCGGCGAAGACGTCTCGGTCTTGCTGAACACAGGCGGCGGCACTTTCGCCGCTGATGTTCGCTACCCGGTCGGTGGGTACGCGGTCGGAGTCGCCGTCGGAGACTTGGATGGCGACGGCAGCGCCGATCTTGCTGTTGCCAATATGGGCAACAACTCGGTTTCCGTGTTATTGAACAATGGCGACGGAACTTTCGCCGAGTACGCCGACTACCAAGTCGGCAGCTGTCCGCGTTTCGTAGCCATTGGCGATCTCGATGCAGATGGCTATGCCGATCTGGTCGTGGCGAACAACCACTGCTTGGGTTGCGGCTCAACGATCTCGGTGCTGATCAACGAGGGCGACGGCATGTTCGGGGAGCAAGTCGTTTACACGGTGGGCAGCTGCCCTTGGGGGGTAGCCATCGGCGACGTCGATCTGGATGGAGCCCCCGACCTCGCTGTCGCCAATGAGGGTAGCGACAACGTGTCCATCCTCTTGAACCTCGGCGATGGTACATTCGGCAGTCCGCAGAATTACGGTGTCGATGATGATCCACTATCGGTGGCGATGAGCGATTTCGACGGAGACGGAGATCTCGACTTGGCCACCGCCCACACCAGCAACAGGGGGATGGCGTCCGTCTTGTTCAATGCCGGGGATGGGACGTTCGAACTCGGCGGGGAATACCTAACCGGTACATCTTCCGCGTCAGTAGCGGCGGGCGACCTCGATGGAGATGGCGACTATAACCTCGCGATCTCCAATACCTCCAGCCATGACGTTTCCGTAATCCTCAATGAGGGAGATGGGACGTTCGGCGCGGCGACGAACTATCACATCGGTTACGAGCCTTGGATCGTCATCATGGCTGACACCGACGGTGACGGCGATCTTGATCTCTCCACCTCAAACTGGGGCGAATGGGACGTCTCGGTGCTTCTCAATAACGGAGACGGCACCTTCGCGGAGTACCTTACCTATGATGCGGTAGTCGAAGTTAGGGGGCTCGACGTAGCGGATGTGGATAGCGATGGAGATTACGACATCGTGGGCATTGGATGGCACGCCGACGTCATCGTCGTGCTGCTCAACGATGGTGACGGTCACTTCCCCGACTCCGCTCTTTACACGGTAGGCGGCGATGCCGAGGCAATCGCAATCGGAGATGTGGACGCCGATGGCGATCCAGATGTCGCCGTGATTGACTCTGATCACGACAACGTTGCGATCGCATTGAATGTTGGAGACGGCTCCTTCGAGTATCACGGATCATACGCAGCAGACAGCTTTGATGATTGGGGAGGAATGGCATTTGGCGACGTCGATGGAGACGGAGACCAGGATCTTGCCGTCACTGGATTTCACGACAATGTGCTCATCCTCATGAATCAACTGATCCCCTAACCGGAGGTGACGCGACGGCCGACCTCACTGGCCGCACTGCGCCCCGTTGACGAAGGTCGAGAGCTGACTCACCAATGTCGATTTGGGGCTGTATGGCCGATCCTGGACCAACGCGGCGAGATGCACCCCCGCCATCTTCAACCTCTCATCCACGATGGGGATGTTCCGGTCGAAGGAGGCTTGCCCCAGCTTCCCGTCCTTGGGCACGTCGTAGGCGTTGGACAGGGCTAACCGATACGACTCGGTAGCCCACTCCGTCACCTTGCCATTCGTCCGCGGGTATCTGGTCTTGACCCCCTTCACCTGCGCTCGTAACTCAGCCGCGTACTCACTCCACGGCTTCTTGGTGTGCCGGATCAAGCCCGAGTCCCACAGCGAATGCAAGTTGGTCCTGTTGTTGAAGAACTCCACGGCGATGTCGTTGCCACCCCTGTCCCTGGCCCGCGAGACGTGCAGGGGTTGGTGTAGGTCGCCGACGAGGTGGATCAAGAACTTGAGCGCTTCGACCTGCTCCTTCTTGGTTGGCTGAGGAAACCGCGCCGCTCCACTCGTTCGTAGCACCCTTGAAAAGCGCTCGATGGCCGAGACGACGCACCCCACCTCCGGGCAGTCGCGGTCTAGGTCGAAGCTGTCCGATCCGGGTGTTACATTGGCATAATGCAAGGGCTTGGCCCAGTCCCACTTGCGGTCGGACTTGATCTCGTCCGCCCAGGTGGACACGTCGGCTAGTGTCTGGTCGCCGAGTAGAGACTTGACCGCCTCCTCGGTGCACGGGCTAAGGTAGTGCGAGGCGATCTCCCCAACGATGCGATGCCCGTCCTCTCCCCAGGCAAGGCAGAGGGTTGGGGCGAGCAGGAAGACAATGGCTGCGAATCTCGGTCGGTTGTTGGTCATGGCCCCAAGGTACCCACAGGGCCAGCAAGCCGTCATCGCATCGCCCGCGTCCCAGAGCCCGCCTCGCGCCAATGAAGCCGCCAGAGGCCGCGAGAATGCGTCCTACGGCCGTCTGTGGCCGGGGGCAATTTTGCAGCCACTTCCTACCTGCAGAGTGCTGTCAGCAGCCGGAAAAGGCCATGAAAGCAACTAAGTGGATGCACGTTATACGCTACGTAAACGCCTATGGCGCAGCGAGTTATGGAATATACACCTGCTGCTCGACACGCAGGAGGTCACAGGTTCAAGTCCTGTATCGCCCAGTTTCATAACCCCCTTCCACGTGAATACTTATCGAAGGTCTTGAGCCCTTCCGTACCCCGCGCTACCATCGCCACCGACACCATCATGAATCTCCTCTGCTACGACCACTGACCGGCAATCCGAAGAACCGAAGTCTGCGCTGCGCAGAGCCATTCGGCACGGGACGAATCGGACTCTGCTGCCACCAGCGCCTCAGCTGGATCCGCCAAATCACGGTCGTTGGTGCTCGTCGCCGACGAGTCCGTGCCCAGCCGCCCTCTTTCCAGCAAGACGCGCGGCACCCGGAAGGGCGTTTCCATAATCCTGATGAGTCGGCGATAACCGAGTGGGTGATACTTCCCAACGGAGTAAACCCTGCTCGATCGGTCATTCCAGGCTCGAGTCGAGGTCAATTGGACTTACCCGGCTTGACAACTGCTCGACGTGTCCCGAATAAGGGATGAAATCACGGCGATCCGTCGTTTAGTATTTATGGAACCGTGTGAAAGGGGACAATGACAAGCACCAGGGAGGAATTCCTGCGGTTTGTTCGGCCGCAATGGAGCAGCATGCACCGGGTGGCGCGGCGCTACACGGTGAGTGTGGAGGATGCCCACGATCTGGTGCAGGAAACGATGCTCCGGGCCTGGAGGAACTTCTCGCCCGATCAGGAGCGGGTTTATCGGCGAGCGTGGCTGTTCACCATCATGCGCAGTGCGGTTATCGATTGGCAACGCACCGCCCAGCGGCGGATCAGCCTGGTAGCGGCGTCGGATCCGGAGTTGACCGAATTGGCCCCGGCGGATTTGACCGAGTCCTTTCATTCGCTGCCGTCGATGGACGAGGAGCAGTTTCGCGAGTTTCTTGACGATCGGGTCGCGGCGGCGCTGGAAGCGCTCGATCCTCGTTTTCGTGAAGTCATCCTCCTGTCGGTGGCCGGCGACCTCAACTATCGCGAGATCGCCGAGGTGCTCGACTGTCCGATGGGCACGGTCATGTCTCGAATGGCACGAGCCCGACGGGCCTTGCGTGAACACCTGGCTGCGTTCGCCACGGAGATGCGCTGGGTTCGGGAGGAACAACCGTGACCTGTGGCGAGGCTCGTGAATTCCTGTTCGCCTTCCTGGACAATGAGTTGGATGCTCCGCTGAGCATCGAGTTGCAACTCCACCTGGAGGGCTGCCCCGACTGCGCCCGCGAGGCGGAAATCGAGCGGGCGATCCATACGCACCTGGCCGGCTCGCTGGAGGGGATGGCCGGTCCGGTGCCGGTTTTCGAGGTACATGCAGTGGGCGACGACGCTCAAATTCTGGGCGACATCCGCGGGGCGGCGAACGCGACTCGCTCTACGATCTCCATCCATAGGCGGCGCCTGATCGGGGCGGCCGCCCTGGTGGTGATTCTGCTCGGATTCGGGATCTGGTATCGCGGCGGGGGCTTCGGCGCACCAGGAACTCCGCAATTGGCTGAGTGGGTGGTGAGCGACTTCGAGCACTTCATCGACCAGGGTGCATACGTGCAACTGGCCTCGGCGGATGCGACCGAAGTGGCAGACTGGCTCAGTCGCGAGACGGCCCTGGCAGTGACGCTGCCCACGTCGGCCGATCCCCAATGCAAGCTGATCGGAGCCCGCAAGTGCGATCTGGAAGGGCGTCCGGTGGCGTTTGCAGTCTATGAGATGCACGGTACGTTGGCCGCGGTGGCGGCGCTGGCGTCCACGGGCGAATACTTGAAGCAAATGGAAGAAAAACGTCACGACGGAGATCGCTACTGGGTGGATCGTCGTCGTGGACATACGGTGGTGGCTTGCCGTCGCGGTGAGTTGGTGTACGCGGCGGTCTCAACGCTGCCCGAGGAGGAGCTTATATGTTTGATGACAGGGAGCGCTCATGAGGGCGATTGAAGTCGGCCTGAAGAACCCGTACCTGGTCATTGTCTTGGTCCTGGGTGTCATCGTCATTGGCGTCCGGGCCCTGCTGCTCATTCCCGCCGATCTGCTACCGGAGTTTACCACCCCGGCGGTTCAGATCGTCACGTTTTATCCGGGCATGCCGCCCGAGGTGATGGAACGGGACATCATGAGCCGCCTGGAACGCTGGACCGGCCAGTCCATCGGCATCGAACGCCAGGAAGGCAAGGCCATGCTCGGGGTATGCGTGGTCAAGGACTTCTTCCGCGAGGACATCGGGTTTGACACGGCGATGTCGCAGGTCACTTCGTATGCCATGTCGGACCTGTTTTATCTCCCGCCGGGAACGATTCCTCCGATGGTCATGCCTTTTGACCCGACGGCCTCGGTGCCGTTGTGCCTGGTGGCCGTCTCCAGCGACACGTTGAGCGAACAGAAACTGTACGAAATCGCCTACTACGAGCTTCGCAATAGGTTGCAAAGCATTCCCGGAGTGGTGGCCCCGGCGGTCTACGGAGGCACGCTGCGGAGGATACTGGCCTACGTGGATCCCATGGAGTTGGCCGCCCGCGGCTTGTCGCCGATGGACGTGGTCAGGACGCTCCAGCAGCAGAGCATCTTCATTCCCACCGGCAACGCCAAGTTCGGCGACATCGACTATCAATTGGTGTCCAACGCCATGCCCGATCGGGTGGAGAAACTCAACGATCTGCCGGTCAAGATTGACGGGGAGGCCGTGGTCTTCATGCGCGATATCGGCGAGGTCAAGGACACCAGTCGTATCCAGGGCAACGTGGTGCGCATCAACGGCCGGCGGCAGGTCTACATTCCGGTCTATCGCCAGCCGGGGGCCAACACCATCGCCATCGTAGACGAGATCAAGGCCCAGTTGTTAAACATCCACGCTCGTCTCAAGGACATGGATCCCGCTGCCAAGGAAGCAAGCCTGGGCGTGGTGATGGACCAATCGACTTACGTTCGATCGAGCATCAACAGTCTACAGTTGGAGGCGGGCCTGGGGGCGTTGCTGGCCGGCTTGGTGGTGCTGGTGTTTCTCAGGAGTGTGCGGGCCACCATCATCGCGGTGGTGGCCTTGCCGTTTTCACTCCTGGCGGCGTTCATCGGAATGATGATCACCGGCGACAGCTTGAACAGCATGACCCTGGGCGGGCTGGCCTTGGCCATCGGCATCATTCTCGACCAGGCCATCGTGGTGCTGGAGAACATCTCCCGCCACATGGAGATGGGCAAGTCGCGGTATCAGGCGGCCTTGGACGGGGCCAGCGAGGTGGCCCTGCCGGTGTTCGTAGCTGTGGTCGTCTTTTGCGTTGTTTTCTTTCCCGTCGTGTTCTTGACCGGCATATCCAAGTATCTGTTCGCGCCCTTGTCGCTGGCCGTTATCTTCTCGATCTGCGCCAGCTTTATCGTGGCTATTTTTGTACTCCCGGCCTTCTGCATGAAGTTCCTCAAGATCAAGCCGCGCAGCGCCGCGGAGGGATCCGATCAGGGCGTCGTGGGGCGTTGGTTCGACCGGGTTCTGCCGGCGGTGTTGAAGGCCCGCTACCTGGTCGTCGGAGTTGCAGCCGTCGCCTTCGCCGGGGCATCGTTTCTTCTGCTGAATCAGGGACAGGAGTTGTTTCCGGCCGTCGATTCCAACCAATTCACCATCTACGTACGTTTGCCCTCGGGAACGCGGATCGAGAATACCGAAGCCACCGTGGCCGAAATCGAGCAGGTGCTCTTGGACGAGATCGGTCAGCCGGACGTCGATTACGATCCGAAGAACCCCGGTGAAACGGAAAAGTTCGCCGACTCGAACATGCGGATTGTGATCTCCAACATCGGCGTGCTGATGGACTGGCCGGCGGCCTACACCCCAAACGCCGGGTCCATGGACGCCTTCATCCTGGTTCAGCTCAAGGGCAAGAAAGGGATGCCGGGAACCTTCGACTACGTCGAAACGCTTCGGGAGAAGCTCAACCACCAGTTCCCCAGCGTGGATTTCGCATTCAACGCCGGCGGCATGATGACCGCGGCCTTGAACTTCGGGCTGCCATCGCCCATCGACATTCAGGTGATGGGCAGCGACCTGTTCACCGGCGAGGAAATTGCCCTGCAAGTTCGACAGATCGTGGCCGAGGTTCCCGGGACCGCGGACGTTCGCGTCGCCCAGCGGATGGACTACCCTCAGATCGGCATCGAGGTGGATATCGTCAAGGCGGCCCAGTTGGGCTTGACCCAGGAGGACGTAATCAAGAACGTGGTGACCGCGGTCAATTCCAGCGTGGGATTCAATCCGGCGTTCTGGATCGCCCCCAACGGCAACCACTACTTCATCGGTGCTCAGTACGCCGAGAGCAATATCACCTCGATGGAGACCCTGCGCAACGTGCCCATCACCGGGGCCAACAGCCTGCAGCCGGTGCCGCTGCGAAACGTGGCCGAGTTCTATCGGGCCACCGGCCCCTCGGTGATTAACCACGTGAACATTACGCGAACCTTCGACATTTACGCCAACGTGGCCAGGGGCTACGACCTGGGCGGAGTGGTCGCCGAAATCGAGAGGCGTCTGCAGTCGTCGTCGTTGCTCAACCTGGAGCGGGCCGACACGTCGCGCGGCGTGGAATACAGGGTCGGAGCTGCCTACCAGGACAAGGGTTACACGCTCGCCATACGGGGCGAGATCGACACCCTGCGTAAGTCGTTGCGCGAGTTCGTCGGCGGGCTGGCGATGGCCATTCTCCTGATCTACCTGGTCATGGTGGCCTTGCTGCGATCGTTCGCCGTTCCGCTCGCCATTCTGCTGACCGTGCCGCTGGGGATGATCGGGGTGGCGGTGGTGCTCTACCTGACCGGCACGGCCCTGAGCATTCCGGCGGCGATGGGCATCCTGATGATGACCGGGATCGTCGTGGAGTTCAGCATCATTCTGCTGACCTTCGCCGACCAGTTGGTCGCTGGGGGGATGGCGGTGCGCGACGCCATTGTCCAAGCCGCCAAGGTGAGATTCCGACCCATTATGATGACCTCATTGGCTGCCTGGTTGGCGATGTTGCCCATGGCCATCGGCGGGCAGGGCGCCGAAGCGAACGCCCCGCTGGCTCGGGCGATCATCGGCGGAGTCATTGCCGCCGCCGCACTTTCGCTTATTGTGGTTCCGTGCTTCTATGTAATGTTCAAACAGGAATCGACCGCGCCCCTCGAGCCGGTCGCAGCCGGAGTATAAACTATGAATGGTAGAACGTATCCCAAAACCGCTAACGAGCCGCGAACTTCAGTTCGCGCGGTGCCGCGGACCCGTGAAACGCAGGGCAAAACGAATGGTGCTCCAGAACTCGATCCTCGCCAGGCGGGTAGTAGGACAGGCTCCAGAGTCTGGACCCACGCCGGCGGAGGATTCCGACTAACGAGCCTGATCGCCGCCGTGGCCGCCCTGCACGCCGTGGGAACCGTAGCCACCGCCCAATCGGGGGCCGGCGGCAAAACAACACGTGTTGTAGTAAGCAAAGCCGTGGTCCAGGAGTTGACTCGCGAGCTGCGACTGCCCGCCACCTTGATGCCCGATGAAGCCGTCGATCTGATGGCCAAGACCAGCGGGTACGTCGTCGCGGTCAACGTGGACATCGGCGATCGTGTCCGGAAAGACACGATCCTGGTGGTCATCGACGTGCCGGAAATGGTCAACGAACTCCACCAGGCCGAGGCGATGCTCAAAGCCAAGGAGGCCCGGGTTCGCGCTGTGCAAGCCAAGGCCACCAAGGCTCAGCGTATGGTCGAGACCGCACGGGCCAAGGTCCGACGATATGAGGCCGAGCACCAACTCGACGAAATCAATCTGACGCGGAGGCAGACGCTGCGCGACGGCAACGCCATCCCCGAACAGTCCCTCGATGAAGCCCGCAGCGCCCACGCCATCACCAAAGCACAGCTCGAAATCGCCGCCGCCGAAGTGGCCGGTGCCCAGGCCGAGAAACTGGCGGTCAATGCGGACGTGGAAGTGGCCCAGGCCGACGTGTTGGTCAGTGGAGCAAGCGTGGCCCGACTGCGTACCCTCATGGGCTATGCCGAGATCAAGGCCCCGTTCGATGGCGTGATCACCGATCGGTTGGTGGATCCTGGGGCGTTTGTTCGATCGGCGGCTGAGGGAACCACCCTCCCGCTGCTCCGCATCGCCAAGACTGACAAGCTACGAGTCACCCTGAACATCCCGGAGAGCGATGTGCCCTTCGTCCGCCCGGGTACGAAAGTGCAAATCGACATCCGGTCCATGCGAGAAGAGCCGTTTCAAGCCACCGTCACCCGCATCGCCGCCGCCATCAGGCCGGAGACCCGCACCATGCTCGTCGAAATCGATTTGGATAACCAAGACGGCCGATTCACACCCGGCATGTACGCCCAGGTCGCGCTCCAGCTGGGCGGTGCGGCCAAGGCTGTGCTCGTTCCCTCCAAGGCGATCCGCGTTCGCGGTCGGGAGACGTCGGTCCTGATCGCCTCCAACGGTCGTGCCGAGTTCCGAAAAGTCGCGGTGGGTTACGATGACGGCATTCGGGCGGAGATTACAGCCGGACTGCAGGGTGGAGAGCTTCTCATCACCTCGGGCGGCAACTCTGTGGCCGACGGGACGCGGGTGGAAGCGGTGCTTGAGGATTCATAGTCACAGGGGGCGGCCGATGGCGAGCGAGTGGAATACGAAATGGGGGCGATGTCTTGCCTGGTTGGCAACCCTTTCGGTGATCGGCGGGTGCGCGGGCCCCAAAGCCATGACCGGCCCGGAGCCGCCCAATGTCATGCCGACTGAACCGGCGCCGGACCGTCAGACCCTGGCCCTGGACTCATCGCACGTCAAGCCGATGTACATGACGCTGCTGGCCATCGACCTGCCGACGGTTGTGCAACTGACCACGCTGGAAAACTTCGACATCCAGCAAGCGCGCTTGGCGGTGCAGGCATCACGCGGTCGGCTCGAGAGCACGGTGGGGGCTGTGTTTCCAGCCCTGGTACCGACGGCGCTGTTTGAGCACGTCGAGGGATCGGTGCGGGCCACGCCGGGGAACATCACTGGGGTCGGATTCAACACATTTCAACCATCCCTGGCGGTGCAATGGATCATCAATCCCGGGCGAGTGGTATACGATATTATTGCATCCAAGAAGCGACTGGCGGCTTCGGAGCATCGTGAGCGGGCCGTCGTGCTTGAAACACTGAGGCGGTCCGTTGTTGAGTTCTACGCCTTGGTACTTTCCCAGGCGGATGTTTCAGCCGCCAATCAGAGCGTGGAGGAAGCTGCGGAACTCCTGCGAATCAACCGATTGCGCACCCAGGCTGGTGTGGGTGTGCCGGCCGACGAGATGCGCGCCGAAGCCCGATTGGCGGGACGGCGCCAGGATCTGGTGTTGGCCATGAAGGCATTGTACGACGCGTCAGTGACCCTGGGCCTCACCCTCCGCCTGGAATCCACTGTCACACTGGTTCCCGATCTGGACGAACTACCGCCGATCCAGTTGGTGCGCGACGACTTGGACATCGATGAGTTGCTCGGCATCGCGGTCACGTTTCGACCCGACCTGGAAGACGTCCGGACCCTGGTCGAAGCCGTCGCCGCCGAAACGGGTTCAACCTGGTGGGGAGCGTTCGGGCCGCAGTTTCAGACCACGTATCAGTATGGCGGGATCACCGGCCACTCGAACAACACCACCGGCGGCGAAGGCGTCCCGGGGAATCTGATCGTCAATCCCGCATCGGCATCGGGTTCGTTCAGCTCGATTCCCATCGCCAACGGATTGATCCGCGAGGGCATCTCGCGCGGCTCGAAGCAACTGGACTCACGCAGAGACGAATCGTTCTCCTTCAGCGATCAGCAGCGGGTTACCGCAAAGATGGGTTGGCGTTTTAGTTTGTCGGCGTTCGGCGATCTCAAGACCGCCAAAGCGATCGAAGAGGGCGCTCGCATCGAGGCCATGCGCCGGCTGGACGAGGTGAATGCGGATGTCGTTCGTGCCGCTCAGGCCAGCCGTGCCTACGACCAACTGATCGACCTCGCCCGACACCAGGTCACTGCAGCCGAGGAAGCCCTGCGACTCAGCGAGGCCAACCTGCAGGCCGGCACCATGACCACGCTCGACGTGCTGCAAGCCCAGGACGCAGTCTCGCAGGCCCGCCTGCGCCATGCGGCCTCGGTGGTACGTTACAACCAAGCTCAGGTCAATCTACTGGCGGCCCTGGGTCTACTAAACGAAAAGACGCTGACCGCAAGTCATCGATCTGCCCTATCTAGCCCTCCGCCCTCATCGATCACCCCGTCGAGTACGCACCTATAACGTCCCATGAGCAATTCGGAAACCGTGATCGGGTAGACCGCGATGAGAAACATCGATGGGACCACAATCGCCGGCACCGCCAAGAGAAGAGCACAAACCCACCGCATTAAGACAGATCCTTGCGGCAGCTGCACGGCCACGAGCCCAATCATCATGCTTACGATCGAAGCACCAATGCTCGCTCGCAACCAAGTCACTCCATTTCGAATGATGAGCAGGGAACGTGCGCTTCGGGCTCGGAGAGCAAGTCCATGGACCGAGGTAGCCACAGCTAGCCCACATTCCGGACAAGATTTGTCCGAAGTCAACCCACAAAGGTTGTAACTGCAGGAGATGCAAGCAGCGTCCTCAACGATCTCCATCTCGATTGCTCACCTCGTCGTATTGCCGTAGGTCGAATCGGCGGATTCGAATGTTAATCCTTTGACAGAATTCCCGACAGAGTCCAGTTTGCCACAATTAGGTGATGCGGCGCCGAAACAATAGCTCGGGGGCAGATGACGCCGCCCGCTGCCTGATCATCGTGAGCGATCCAGTCCTGGAATGCAACCGATGACCTGGGCGTGCGGAGGTCGTCCGACGAACATATCCCCGCACCGATCGTCACGTGTTCTTGGGTAACAGATCAGCCCGATGCAATGGCGCGTCTCTGTTGTAGCGCATTTGGGGACCGAGCAATATATTTTGGGTATGACGCGCAGTCCGATGAGCCCTGAAAGGGCGCCCGTCACCAGCCAGGGGCGTGAGCCCCTGGAGAAAAAGGGCTCAGGGATCCCAAGCCCCCGATAGGGGGCGACAGCCTGGCGCCCTTACAGGGCTAGGCGCTTTTCGGCGAACGAATACCAGGAGCTGACGCCCCTGGCTAGAGCCTATCCCAGAACCTTCTGACGGGGAGTACGTATGAATATACATGATGTTGAAACTCACCGAAGAACAATTGGACTGGCTTGTGGAACGGATTCCTAAACCTCGTCGCCGCCCGAAGGGCGGGCGGCCGCCGGCTGACCCACGGCAAGTCGTCCGAGGCATTTTCTGGATCCTCGACAACGGAGCGAAGTGGAAGGATCTCCCGAAGCGTTTCGGATCTAAGAGCACCGTTCATCGGTGGTTTCAGAAATGGGTCAAGGACGGGGTGTTCGAGACGATCATGCGTGACGCGGGACGATGCGTCGAGGAGCGCGACGGCTACCGATTATATGAGTGCTTCATTGACGGCACCTTCTGCAAGGCCCGTGGCGGCGGAGACGGGATTGGCTGCACCAAGGCAGGAAAAGGCGTGAAAATCATGGTTCTGGTGGATGCACGTGGCTTGCCGGTGGCGGTGGATACCTCCTCGGCGAGTCCACACGAGAGCCGACTGGTCCAACACCTCTTCGAGTTCATGCTGACCGGAGAAGTTCCCCCGCGTGTGATTGGCGACCAGGCGTACGATAGCGATCGTCTTGACGAAGAGCTGGCCGTTCGAGGGATTGAGATGATCGCACCCCATCGCCGCCACCGGAAACTTGAGAACATCACCCAGGATGGTCGCTCTCTTCGGCGTTATGATCGCCGCTGGAAGGTCGAACGTACGATTTCCTGGTTTCAGAACTTCCGTAGACTGTGTATTAGATGGGAGAAGTCAACGACCATGTTCCAGGGATTTCTCCACCTTGGATGCACCATGTTGCTCCTCAAACAGGTTCTGGGATAGCCTCTAACACTATCATCCATCTCGTGCAGTCTGGATCTTCCGCAGTCTGCGTCTCAGACAGGAGACTTAGCGCGAGCTGCCCGCCAACGAGCGCCGTGTCGCTGATTTGCGCGAGTGCTATCATGGCATCCTCCGGATCCGGTCAGGCAGCACGCCCTGCTTTCTGGCACGTTTGTACTCACCAGAGATTTGAAGTCAAGCGGCAAACGTGCTCTCGCTCACAGGGTTTTGCCGGGTGGCATCGGAGTGAAACGGGGGGACACCATACCTATTTCCTAGGCCCTCGGTTTTGATGCGGGTGTTTGGGCTTGCGTCCGGGCGTTGTCCCCCGATAGCCCCCTCCGACTAAACCAGGCTCGTACCACCGCCGACACGTCGAGGCCGACGAACCCGACGGAGTGGCCGCTGCCTTCCTCGATCATACTCGTGAGGACACCTGTCAGCTCAAAGGGCGCAAGGCGTCGGCCAAGACTTCGGCCGTTGGGAATCGCTCGCTGGGATTCTTTTGGAGGCATTGGTGGAGGAAGTCGGCGAGGGGCGGAGGCCCGTCGGTAGTGGCTTGCGAAAGCGGTGGTGGGGGGTGTTTGAGGATGCCCGTCATGGTGTCGGCGGGGGTTTCGCCCTGGAAGGAGCGGCGGGCGGTGATCATTTCGTAGAGGACGGACCCCAAGGAGAAGACGTCGCTGCGGGCGTCGGCGGGCTGGGCTCGGACCTGTTCGGGTGACATGTAGCCGGCGGTGCCCATTACGGTTCCGATCATGGTGAGTTGGGAGAAGGTCGATTTGCCGTCGCGGGTCGCTGTCAGGGGGGATCGTGAGTCCTGCCTTGGGGTTTCAGTGACCATGTCCGAATGGCGTGCGGTGGGAAACGGTGTGCCCGCCACACCGACGAGGATCCCACGCCGAGGCCCAAGGTCACTTTCCGATGTCGCCTCGGTGTTTGGCCTCAACGCGAAACGCTGAGCCTGATCGGTCCGCCGATGAGTTGGTGGACGTAGATCGAGTTGCGAACGACCAACTGGCCGTTGAACGGGATGATGGTGCCTCGCCCACCGTTGACCTGCCAGGATTGAGGCTCGACCGTGGCGACGATCACTTTGACCAGCTCCTCGATCGAGCCGGGCTCGCCTGGTTGCCGCGGTTGGTCATCGTCATCCTGATTGTTGTTGCCCTGAAACAAGGGCGAGTTGGGGTCCAGGCTGAAGTCGCGATCGGAGCCGAGCGACACGCCGATCGGAATCCGGCCGATGATCGGTTGGACGGCGACCGCGTTCTGGTCGACGACCGGTAGCAGGGTGGCGATGTAGGTGAATTCAGTCAGTACTTCGATTGAGGGCTCGACGGTCTCCATGGTCAAGTCTTTAACGTCGTAGATCCGGACGACCATTTGGGAGGTGATGTCGGCATAGGTTGAGATCACGATCGTGTCCGGGGTGGCGCTGTAGGCGAGCTCATCAGGGCCGATACCCACGGCCTCCAGTACCAGCAGCAGCACGTCGCCGAACCGCATATTCGCCACCGACAGCGACACCGGATCGTCGGCATCGATGCCGGCGGCCTCCAACTGGCGCCAACGGACGATCAGGTTGATATACATCGCGGTGGCCAGCTCGTCCAACGCGTCAACCAGTCCCACCTCGTCAAAATCAACCTTGCGGATGACACGCCTCAGTGACCGGACGGCATTTACCGGCTTGGTGCGATGGACCTGGAGTCCACTCGCCTTGCCGGCCGGGTCGTGACGAGTCGCTGGCGTCTGGCCCAAGGCGGGAACAGAAAGCAAGACGACGATCAGCAGCACGTTCAGTTTGGCCATGGGAACCCTCTCTGGCTCGAGTATCTGCCGCGGAAAACACCTTGAACCCCCACCTCGGGCATCTGACCCATTATTCGCCGGCCCAGCTGGCCAATCAACCCCCCGCAAAGGAGGCGCATTTGGTCCGGGACGCCTGTCTGGCTCGTCAGGATCGGCGATATTGAGCCTGGGGCGTCCTGCGATCGGTTTGCAGGCAAGGCATTGCTGGCGTGACCAGCGTCGATCGCGGTGGTCGTTCGTCGGTGGGCTCGGTTCTCGCCTGCCCGTATCATGCCCATCAGGCTGGGTGGCACGGTCTGGTACTCCAGGCCGTGGAGATGG
>JADFPW010000391.1 GCA_022562105.1 Planctomycetota bacterium | reverse complement strand
CCTGCCCCATTTCCGTGAAGCCGGTTCGAATGGACACGTGGTCCGGCGACTCGACGGTCAGCACCGCCTTGCCCTCATCCGGCATGCCGTTGCCGATGCCGGTGTTTTTGATCCCGCAGGCGATGCCGGCGTAGCGTGCGTTGCGATAGGCATCTTTCACCGCCAGCAGCGTGCGTTTCAATCCGAACGGTTTGTCCAGCTTCTGACCGGTGCAGAACCGATCGCCGACCTCCAGTATATTCCGCCAGCGAATCTCCCACCCGTCGATGCCCACCTTCTTGGCCAAGCGATCCAGGCTCCGTTCGATGGCGAACGCCGCCTGGTTGGCTCCGAAGCCGCGCATCGCTCCGCAGGGCGGGTTGTTGGTATAGACGGCCAACGATTCGATATCGACGCTCGGTACGCGATAGGGCCCGACCGCATGCCCGGCCGCTCGCTCCAGAACTTTCGCCCCGACTGACGCGTAGGCCCCCTTGTCACCGATCATCCGAGCCCACACGCCGGTCAACTTCCCCTCGTCGTCGCAGCCAACCTTGACGTGCATCGTCACCGGATGGCGCTTGGGATGCAGGCGGAAGCTCTCCTCGCGGGTCAACGTGCACTTGACCGGCCGGCTGCACAGCACGGCAGCTAGCGTCGTCTGGCCCTGGATGCTCATGTCCTCCTTGCCGCCGAACGCTCCGCCGTTGGACACCAGCTCGACCTGCACGCGATCGATATCCCATCCCAGCACGGATGCAATTTGCCGACGATCGTCGAAGATGCCCTGCCCCTGGGATAGCACGCGCACGGTACTCGCTTCCCTACCCTCAGTCTCTGGGATCGCAATGCACGCTTCAGGCTCCAGGAACATGTGCTCGATACGCTGCGTGGCATACGTTTCTTCAACCACGTACGCCGATTCCCGAAACGCTAGATCCACATTGCCGCGCCGGATGGCGGATTTCGACAGCAAGTTGCCGTCGGGGTGGATCTGGGGGGCGTCCGGCTTCAGGGCCTCTTCGGGCGTCGTGACCGGATGTCGAACGTCGTATTCGATGACGATCCGCTCGGCGGCCAGGCGAGCGGTCCGTTGATCGGCCGCCACCACCACCGCCAGGATGTCGCCGACGCATCGGGTCTCTTCGCCGACCGCGACCAGGATCGGCCAATCCTGAATGATCAGTCCGACGTACCGATCGCCGGGCACGTCGCCGGCGGTGATGACTCTGTCGACACCGTCCATCGCCGCGGCTGGCTCGATGTCAATGGAGTTGACCAGCGCCCGCGGATGATCGCTGAAACGCATCGCCGCGTAGTACGAGCCCGGGACGTGAATGTCGTCCACGTATCGAAAGTCGCCCAGCACGAACTCGTCACCCCGGTACCGCCCCAGGCGCCCGCCGATTCGGGGATCTCCATCGGTCAGCAGCGACGCGCCGCGACGGACGCCGCCGTAGGTTTGGATGGCGTCGATGATCTTGGTGTACCCGGTACACCGACACAAATGGGCACGGAGATCGCGGGCGATTTCATCTCGTGTCGGATCGGCGTTGCGCTCCAGCAGGGCATAGGCTCGCATGGCAATGCCCGGAATGCAGAACCCGCATTGCACACCGCCGGCCTGAACGAACGAATTGGCGAGCTGTTGGCGGACGTCGGCCGGGAGCCCCTCGGCGGTCGTCACCTGTCGGCCTGAGGCTTGGGCTACGCTGATCGTACACGACAATCGCGGCTGGCCGTCGATCAGAACGGTGCAGCAGCCACACGACGCTTGCGGTTCACAGCCGTCCTTGGGGGAGATGATGTCCAGGTCGTTGCGCAGGGCGCTGAGCAGCGATCGGTCCGGATGGACCCCGACCGACACGGCTCGACCGTTGAGCGTAAACGAAACCATCTCCGCTGAGTCTCGTTCTTGGTTGTCTGTTCCCGTCAGTATACTCATGCCACTGTCCGTCGATTCTATACTCTTATCGACAGAAAACCAAACTCACGCCTCATCGTTGGGACCACGGCACCTGCCAAAGCCGGTCATGCGTCTTGTCTTGTTTTCGGCGGGCAGGCGGCGTAGAGTCGTCGTCGGAGACATCAGGCCATGGCTGAGCTCATTCCGGCGCCGTTTGGCGATCTGGTGACACGCCTCTATCGCGAACCGGTGGTACAGGATTCGCTCTTCGAGCTGCCGCGGCGGAGTTGGTACTATCCACCCGCAGCCGGACCTGGCTTAGGCGTGCATTTTCAGGGCCACCCTGCGGGCAACCCGTGCGGACCGGCTGCGGGTCCGCACACCCAGATGGCCCAGAACCTCCTGCTCAGCTATGTGGCGGGGGCTCGCATCCTCGAACTCAAAACCGTTCAGGTGGACGATCGACTTACCATACCCAGGCCCTGCATCGACATGACCAACGTTGGCTACAACGTCGAATGGTCGCAGGAGCTTCGAGTGGACGAATCCCTGCGCGAGTACGCCGCCGGGGCCATGCTCATCGAAATGTTTCGCCGCAGCCCGCAGGCGGCCGACCAAGACCTGCTGGGACCGGCGGGTGAGGTGATCTACGACATCAGCGTCGGGTACGACTTGGCTGGAATTCGAAGTGAAAAGGTCCGTCACTTTCTGGACGCCATGCGCGATGCGGGTCGCGTCATCGAACAACTGCGCGAAGACATCCCGCCGGAGTTCGCCGCCGCCCGCGATCACGAATACGCCACCTGCCTATCCACGACGGTGACGTTGTCGACGTTCCACGGGTGCCCGGCCGA
Organism: Planctomycetota bacterium; assembly: GCA_022562105.1. Taxonomy (GTDB): domain Bacteria; phylum Planctomycetota; class Phycisphaerae; order UBA1845; family UBA1845; genus JADFPW01. Next base: position 1,071 of record JADFPW010000391.1, on the reverse strand, counting down.
CGAAATCGAATCGATCTGCCACGTGCTGATCGGTCAGCACGATCTGGACGTGATCGTCAAGATGAACCCCCCGACCCTGGGCCGCCAGCAGGTTGAGCACTTACTGTACGAGGTGATGGGATACACCGCCCTGCAGGTCAATCCGAAGGCCTACGATGCCGCCATTTCGCTGGAGGAGTCAGTCGAGCTGTCCGACCGGCTGACACGATTCGCGGAGTCGCGTAGTCGGCGGCTGGGATTCAAGTTCAGCAACACCCTGGAGGTGACCAACCATCGGGAGTTCTTCACTTCTGATAGTGATATTATGTATTTGTCCGGCCAGCCGTTGTATGTGATCACCATGGCGTTGACCGATGTCTTCCGCCGGCGCGTCGGTCCGAGTGTGCCCATCACGTTCAGCGCCGGGATTGACAAGTTCAACTTCCCTGACGCGGTGGCGTGTGGATTCGTGCCCATTACTACCTGCACAGACCTGCTTCGCCCGGGCGGATACGGTCGACTCCCAGCATATTTGCAGCGTCTCGCCGCCGACATGGAAAAACGCGGCGCCGAGACCATCGATGAGTATGTGCTCCGGCGCTTCGGACAACAGGAGGAAGCCGCCCGCCGGGCGCTTGACGATCTGGGTGACGAGGCGGCGCCGAGCGACCTGCATGCGGCCACCGTCAACTGGGCGGGTGTGCTCAACACCGCGATCGCCGCAGAGTGCGCCAAGACCGATCCGCGCTACCGGGCGAACCGAAACGGAAAGATACCCAAACGCATCGACTCACAGTTGGAGACGTTCGACTGCATTACCTGCGACAAGTGCCTGCCCGTCTGCCCCAATGCCGCTAACTTCAAATACCCGACGCCGGTGGTATCGTTCGACTACCACGACATCATCGTATCTCCGAACGGGCAATGGCACAGTGGCCCGCGACGTCACTTTGAAATCACCGAACGCATGCAAATCGCCTGCTACGCCGACTTCTGCAACGAGTGCGGCAACTGCGATACGTTCTGTCCGGAATACGGCGGTCCGTACATTCAAAAGCCGAGCTTCTTCGGCACTATCGAATCCTGGACACG
>JADFPW010000390.1 GCA_022562105.1 Planctomycetota bacterium | reverse complement strand
ATGCCTCGGCCAATCCCCCTGCCGTCGCCATTGTTTCCCACCTCAGCTTGGGGACCCATTCGAGCTGGGTCAGATCGATGGGTGAATCGACCCGCACGCGCAGTTCGGCGACATCATCCTGGGCCACGGAAAACTCGAATGCCAGAATGATCTCCCCGACTTCGTCCCAGCTGAGGGTCTCAGAGAAAATCTCATTACCGCCGAGAACAACTTGCAGGGTGATGTCGTCGGTGGTGACGCCGTTCTTCAGCAAGTTGCCCTCCAGGCGCACGGTACCGTTGAAGGGCATGAACACGCAGATGCCGGAGCGCCCTGCAAGCACGAAGTCCTCCGAGGCCCGGTAGCGGTTCGGATCGAGCATGTTCGCATCGGTTGCGGCCGGCACGCCCAGGTAGGTGATTTCCGGATCCCAGCTGACTTGGTCGTTGGAGCCGTCAAAGACGGACTGTACACGGAAGTACAAGCGATCGCCGGCCTGCACCGAGATGCTGTCCAAACCCGCAGGAGATTTGGGGCTATGGTCGCCGGCATCAATCTCGGTCGACCACAGTTCGCTGCCGTTGTGCTGGATAGCGACGCGAACGCCGTCGTCGGTCTCGGCGGGCTCCGCCGGCGGCAGCAAGGTAACATCGCCGGTTATCTCGACCAGCCCGTCAAACGGCGCGACCCACCGGCGCAAGGTGTCGTGCAACGGGTATGTGTCGATGTTTTTCTGGAACTGCTCCTCGTAGTCCTCGATCATACCGGTCACATCCGCAGCACCCGGACCAATCGGGACCGGGGTGTCGGTACTGTCCAAGGTGAAGACGGGTATACCGTCTTCCAAATGGCTGAAGTACACCAAAGGACCCGCCACGATATCCAGTAGCCCGTCGGCGTTGACGTCGGTTGAGTAGATGAGGCCGGTAGAAAAGGTCAGCGCTGCGTTTGCGGTGACGTTGCCCCCCAAGGCGTATGCTTCCGGGCCCGCCGAAAAAGTCACGGAGAGTTCTGAGGACAGGAATAGTAAGTTCTGGATGGGACCCTGCTTGGGGCCGAAGTCCGTGGTGGCACTGTCGCCCGGGCCGCTTTGGTTGAGTCGAAAGTAGAACAGGGGGGGAAAACCTTCTCTGAAAACCTTGTCCGGCAGGCCGTCGCCATTGATGTCGACTAACGCCAGCAATCCATCGGAGAGACTGATATTGCCGCCGACCTTGCCCCCAATGGAGGTATCCTTGGTTGGCGAGACCGGGTTGAAGCCGACGTAGATGTGACCCCCTACACTGGCTCCCGTCGCACCACTCAGGGCCGTCGCCTGTCCCTGCTCGGTGAAATCCAAAAAATCGAGCAGACCCACAAAGTCATCCTGGGTGTTCCAGTCTTGTCGGGCCGCAAAACCCAGGTAGTCGTCGTTCTCGTCGCGTATATCGTCGTAGTACTCAAACTGGTGGGTGTGGAATTCCGTGCCATCCTCCCCGTACTGAGTAATCGAATCGAGCACGGTCTTGTGGAACGCGCCTTCCTGGTAGTTCAACTCGTAGTGACGGATCGGTTGTCCTTGATAGGTGACCTCAATGCGCTTGAGAAGTTCGGCGGTGACCATCTTGAAGCCGCCGCGGCAATCGATCATCACGTCTTTACGGCGCTGGTAGCCGTCCAGTTCACTGTCCCGCACGAACGTCACGCGGTAGGGCGCCGCGGCACCGTTAGAGCTCGTGTAGTCGATGGACCTCAGATAGAGCTGGTATCCCGGAACACTTCCCCCATCGATCCCGGTATCCGAAACCAGATCGTAATTGAAGTGAATGCCGTTGCCTTTGAGGTCGCGGACTTCGCGCAGCGCCCACCTGAACACGTTACCGGACACGTTACCGGAATCGTCTGTGTCTGTGAGGGTACTGTTCGCGAGGGGACCGTTGCTGTCGGGATCGCCGCCGTAGAAGAAGCGTGTTCCGTTGGTTGCGACCACCTCCCACCAGTAGTTGGTCGGTGCATTGCCGTGGCGGATGATCTTGCGGAAAGCACGTTCCACTCGGGTGTGGAATACCTTCTCACTTGTACGCGGCGCCAAATCTCCGCGATGGGCGACGGGTGCGAGCATCGATCCGTCGAGGAGGTAGGTTTCGGTCTCGTCGGTGGCGTTGTAGCGCGGCACACCCCAGCGGGTGTCGATGGTAATGTCGCCGGCAGATAGATCCCAGCCCAGACCCAGCCAGCCGTTTCCGCCGCTTGAGTTGTATGTGATGGCCAGTTCCGGCTGCATTCCGAGGCGTCCGGGCGGTACATTGATCGGGTAGCTTAGCTGTGCATCGCCCAGATGGTTGGCCTGAGGCGGTTCGATTAGTCGGATCTTGGCCCCAGGATCGGCCGCCTGAATGTCCTGCATGGTGGTCGGCGTGTAACCCAGCACCGCCGGATGGTCGGGAACGCTCACCGTGCCGGTGATGAACTCGGTGAAATGGGTGGTGCTGCTGTGGATAAGGTGTTTTTCTTCGTCGACGGAGAGCCGCGGGAGAGCCGTCCACCGCCCCGTCTCCTCATCATAATAATATGTCCTTATATCCTGAGCGGTCGTGCCGGATGGAAGACGGGCGGGATCATAGGGCAAAGTGATGGTGATCGGCTTTTGAAAGGTGAGGCCATGCGGCTCCAGCCGGAACCCGCGTGCGTCGGGGATGGTGTTGACCAGGCCGGCGTCCAGACTGGCCAGCTCTTCGGGTGCCAGTGGCTCGATGGTGATGGTGGCAGCCCTTTCGAGGGCACCTGCTGGAATCGATAGCGCCAATCGCTTATGTGTCAGCGTCACGGCGCGGTGTGGAAGCACTCTGCTCGCCAAACGCTTCGTTTCGTCGGTGCGCGGTCCGACACCGCCGACTTCGACGTATCGAACCAGGATCAATAATGCGCCAACAGCACCGATCTTCAGTGAGTTGGAAGCAAGCCGCTTGGAAAGTCGTACCATGTGCCACCTCCTAACTAGAGCTTTTCCGAACGCCCCAGCTATCCGACCTCAAGCCGTGATCGTACCCAAACGAACCGCTTGATTCAAGCGAAAACGACCTTTTACGCCGTGATTCGTGCTTGCGTGGCTGCTCCATCGTGCCAATCCTGCCCCTGAGGCCTCCGGGACAACGATTCCGGCCCGTTTCCGCGCAGCGTCAACCCGTGCCCCACTCGAATCATCAACGTTTCGCTCGATCGCGATGGTCACTCACGCTGCACCAACGGCGGCGGCACACCGAACCGCTGAATCCGCTCCAAGATCGCTGCGAACAACTCTCGTGGCACCGCCACCTCGGCCATCTGGAACGTCACGTACTTGGAGTGGCGGACAACCTTCGCCCCTATCTTGATCAGCTTTTCCCGTAGCGTGGCAGCAGCCATCATTCAGCTGACCCCGCCCGGTACCGGGGTCACCGAAAGGCTGAATCGTTGCCGGATCGAGTTTCTGCTATGGACAGCCAGTACAGCTGTAGAATCACATCAGCACCAACCCTACTTCCAAAACGTCGAAGTATACATGACACGGTCGACGCGTTCCCACAGCTTTGTGTCGAATCGTACTCCGGTACGCGCCAACCATTTCTTTTGGAAATCTTGCGAATGCCAGTTTTGCGAAATGTCTTGCATGTCGATCCACATTGCGATCCATTTTCCATTCCACGCCGGCGCGACAAACTCATCAGAACACTGTTGCCATCCCATGCTTAGGAATGTCTTCAGCATCACAGGCCGCACTTGGCTGTAGATCCCATCCGCGGCACCCGTTTCTTGCAGCATCGTAATGAGAAAAGCCCACAACCGTGAGTAGATCGGCCTCATCTTGCCTTGTGGACGATC
>JADFPW010000389.1 GCA_022562105.1 Planctomycetota bacterium | reverse complement strand
GAGGGTTCACCGGGCACCTGAACGACGGTGATAACTTCGGCAGCTCGGTGGCTTCGCTGGGTGACCTCGACGGCGACGGCGTCGGCGACGTGGCCGTCGGCGCCTGGCTGGATGACGACGGGGGCGATATCCGTGGCGCGGTGTGGATCCTTTTCCTCAACCCCGAGGTAACGGTCAAGTCGCACCAGAAGATCAGCGACACACAGGGCGGGTTCACCGGCACGCTGGATGATGTGGATCTGTTCGGCCACTCGGTGGCCTCACTGGGTGATCTCGACGGTGACGGCATGGGCGACTTGGCCGTGGGGGCACCGGACGATGACGACGGGGGCGGGGGCCGTGGCGCGGTGTGGGTTCTGTTTCTCGGAGTTCGGTGCGAGGGCGACGCCAACGGCGACGGGTTGGTCGACCCGCTCGACTCCGGCTTTGTCCTCGCCCGCTTCGGCTGCCCGGTCGGCACCGGCGATCCGGATTGCGACACCGCCGACGTAAACGGCGATGGGGCCGTCGATCCGCTGGACAGCGGTTTCGTCCTGGCTCGGTTTGGGGAGTGTCCGTAAGTGCGGCCGGTCGAGCGCGATAATGGGAGATGGGCAAAGCGACATAGATCGCCAAAGGAGGACAAGCCATGATAGCTTCGCGAAAGACACTTCCATTGCTGGCCACGATGTGCGGATGGATCCTGGCTACGGACTCGGTGGCCCTGGCCGAGGTGATCAACGTGCCCGATGACTTTCCCACCATCCAGTCAGCCATCGACGCGGCCGTTGAGGGGGATGAGGTCGTTGTCGCGACCGGCACCTACAGCGAGACCATCAACCTTCTGGGCAAGGCTATCATCGTGCGCAGCACGGACCCGGGCAGTCCCCCCATCGTCGCCGCGACCACCATCGACGGCAACGGCTTGGGGACCAGCGTCATCACCTGCGACTCAGGAGAAGGGGCCGACACGGTTATTGACGGCCTGACCATTCAAGGCGGAAACGCGACCAACGGCGGTGGGATAAGCAACACTAACGGCAGCAGCCCGACGGTGAGCAACTGCAGGATCAGAAATAACACGGCGACCGAGCGTGGTGGCGGGATGTACAACGACAGCAGCGATCCGACAGTAACCAACTGCACCTTCGTCAACAATCAGGCGAACCTGTTTGGCGGTGGAATGTACAACGACGCCAGCAACCCGACGGTGACCGACTGCACGTTCAATGCGAACGACGGCTCCTTCGGTGGCGGAGGGATGTACAACGACACCAGCAACCCGACGGTAATTGGCTGCACATTCAGCGGGAACGACGGCCACCCCGCCGGAGGGGGAATGTTCAACACCGAGAGCAGCCCGACGGTGACCGACTGCACATTCAGCGAGAACGAGGGCACCGGCGGCGGCGGTATGGACAACGAATACAGCAGCCCGATGGTGACCAACTGCGTGTTCAGCGAAAACGCGGGCACCAGCGGTGGCGGGATGAAGAACAATTCCAGCACTGTGGTAGTGACCGGCTGCACGTTCAGCGACAACTCGGCCACCTCCGGCGGCGGTATGAACAACAACGAAAGCGACTCGACGGTGACCAGCTGCACGTTCAGCAGGAACTCGGCCACCTCCGGCGGCGGTATGAGCAACAACCAAGGCGACGTGAAGGTGACCAACTGCCTATTCACCGGGAACTTTGCCACCTCCGGCGCCGGGCTATTTACCAACAACGGCGACACGACAGTGTCCAACTGCACATTCACCGGGAACTCGGCTGCCTCGCTCGGCGGCGCGATGAATTTGGGTACCTCGTCCGAGGAGGATCCGTCGCCGACGATCAACAACTGCATCGTCTGGGGAAATTTCGCAGTATACAACGGCGATGGCAGTGGTTCTTACGAGATCTGGTTAGGCGGGTTTGTCGATCCGGAGGTGAACTACTGTAACGTTCAGGGCGGCTTCCCCGGCCTCTTCAACATCGACGCCGATCCGCTGTTCGTTGATCCTGGATTCTGGGATGACAATGGCACACCAGGAAACGACGGAGATGACTTCTGGGTCGACGGTGACTATCACCTCTTAGCGGGCTCGCCCGTGGTAGATGCGGCCAACAACACCGCCGTGCCGGCGGACACCGCTGATCTCGATGGCGATGGCGATACTGACGAGCAGACCCCGTTCGATCTCGATGGCAATCCGCGATTCCACGACGACCCAGCCGCCCCCGATTGCCCGCAGGAGCCGGGCGCGTGCGGAACGGCTCCAATCGTGGACATGGGTGCGTACGAGTTCCAGCCTCCGTGCGAAGGCGATGCGAACGACGACGGTAACGTCGATCCCTTGGACAGCGGATACGTACTGGCCCGCTTCGGGTGTCCGGTCGGAACCGGCGACCCAAGCTGCGACGCCGCCGACCAGAACGGGGATGGTGCGGTAGATCCGCTGGACAGCGGCTTCGTCCTGGCCCGGTTTGGCGCGTGCCCATAGGCCGGGCTGATTCGCTCCGCTCAAGGGCACGGCTGGATCAACAGGAGGATCACCATGAGAATCATCCCCAACATCGGCAAGCCCATGCGAGTCGGCTATGTCGTCGTCGGTGCGGCGTTGATAGCCGCTCCCTTTGCCGTAGCGATGGAACAGTGGCAACGGGTGGCTCTTCCGATCCTCGGCGCTGTTGCGGTCGTTACCGGCGCGGTGGGATGGTGACTGACCTGCGCCCTGCTCGGTCTGGGCAGGAAGAAGTAGGTCGCCTTTCTCGCGTGCCCGTTCCGAACACCCCGGTTTATTCCTCGGCTCGACAGATAACATCGCTTCCCTCCAGATTCGGTCTTGCGACAACAGGCGCCCCCAGTCTGCTGACGATGAGGCTACCCGCGCGTTGGCGGAGCGGGATCGGCTCACACTCGTCGGGGGCACTGTTGCCGTTGCAATCGAGCGAACCCTTCGCACAGCTTGCACTCGCCGAACCTCTACCACAACGAACGCAAAAAGGGTAGAACAATGGCATGGTGCTCACGACCTCGGACCGGTTTGTAGTGGACTCGTTCACCCCTGCCTATCTGGACCCGGGCGTGCGGGCCACAATCGGGGAGCGCTTGCAGGCGGCCCTCGATGAGCTGGCCTGCTGCTGCGCCTGCCCGCGGAATTGCAAGATCAACCGCCTGGAGAATGAGACCAAGGTATGCCACACCGGACGGCATGCGCGGGTGGCATCGGCCTTCCCGCACTTTGGGGAAGAGGATTGCCTGCGCGGATGGTTGGGTTCGGGGACGATCTTCTTTTCGATGTGCAACCTGCGTTGCGTCTTCTGCCAAAACTGGGACATCTCGCAGCGAAAGGCCGGTCGGGAACTCGACGGATCAGGCATCGCTGATCTGATGCTGGCGCTTCAGGAGCAGGGATGTCACAACATCAACTTTGTGACGCCAGAGCACGTCGCACCGCAGGTCGTGGAGGCCATTGCGGTGGCGATCGACCGGGGGCTGCACCTGCCCATCGTGTACAACACCAGCGCCTACGACGCCGTTTCATCGCTGAAGCTGATGGAAGGGTTGGTGGACATCTACATGCCGGATTTCAAGTTCTGGTCCAAGGAAACCGCCACGCGGCTGGCCAAGGCGAAGGACTACCCGGATCGGGCACGCGAGGCGATCCGCGAAATGTCCCGGCAGGTGGGCGAACTGCATTTTCGGCCGAATGGACTTGCGTGCCGAGGCCTGCTCGTGCGGCATCTGGTGATGCCCGGCCAATTGGATGAAGCCCGCGAGATCTTCCGGTGGGTGGCCGAGGAGATTTCACCCGATACGTACGTGAACATCATGAGCCAGTACCGGCCGGACTACGA
>JADFPW010000388.1 GCA_022562105.1 Planctomycetota bacterium | reverse complement strand
ATACCATGACGGCGTGGATCATTCGTCGCGCCGAATCGGGTACCCCACGCCTGAACACGAGAGCCACGCTCCCTTGCAATGCAAGAACCGTCGTTGTCGGCCGAGGGCAACAGTCATTTACGTCCGGCCTGGTTTCGTTGGCGCCGCGCTTCGAAGAGGCAGACGCCGGTCGCGACGGAAACGTTGAGGCACTCGACCGCGCCGGCCATGGGAATGCGCACTAACTCGTCGCATCGCTCACGAGTGAGACGGCGCAATCCGGAGCCTTCGAAACCCATGGCGACGGCGAGCGGGCCGGTCAGGTCGGCGTCGTAGAGTGTCCCCTTGGCCTCGTCGGCGGTGCCGATGATTCGGATGCCATCGCCTTGCAACTGACCGAGCGTGCGTGCCAGGTTGGTGACCTGGACGAAGGGCACATGCTCGGCTGCCCCCGCGGCGATGCGGCGAACGGTGTCGGTCAGCGAAACGGCACGGTTCTTCGGCGCAATGACGGCGTGCACGCCGGCTGCGGCGGCAGTGCGAAGGCAAGCGCCGAGGTTGTGCGGATCCTGCACGCGGTCGAGAACCAGCAGAAACGGCGTCGAGACCTTTTCCAGCAGGGCATACAGATCATCCTCGCTCTGCACGGTTGCCGGGGCAGAATAATCGACGTGTTTGGTCGCCATCGGCGATCGCGTTTTTTTGCGTCGGCCCAAGTTTCAGCCCTCGGTTGATGCCGCTAGCGCTTCGGTCAAGCGTGAATTGAGGGGTCTGACGGCAGCCTTGGCCTCGGGCGTCAGGTAGTGGCTGGCGATCTCCCCGACGATGCGATGGCCGTCAAAGCCCCACGCGAGGTAGAGGGTGGGGGTGAGGGATAAGGCGACGGCGGCGAGTCTCAGGTTGGTGGCGGTCATGGGGCCAGTATACCACCGAAGCCGGGGCGCCGTAGAATGCCCAGGCTCGGCTTGGCACCGGAACCGGGCCAAGTCATCTGGGAAATGTCGGCTTGAATCAGGACCGGAGGATTCGGATGCCCACCCGCTGGAATCGCCCCACTGTGCGCAGCATCGCTGCCTTGGCCTCAGTGCAACTGCTTCCTCTTGCCACGGGTTGCCACAACAAGCTTGATATGCGCTCGCGAGACGCGGCGTCGATGAGCTCTGCCGATCAACGGATAGACCCGCATCGGGCACTGCGGGAGAAGCTGCGAGGCGGCACGCCGGCGGAGAAGGAGGAGGCGCTTAGCGAGTTTCGGGATAGCTCGATTGTGGCACTTATCCCGGACGTGATCGATGCGGTCGCGGACTCGACACGATCGCCGCGGCACGACGATACAGGCTGGGGCTTCGTGGGGCACCAGGCCGCGTGGGCTCTGGCAGATGTGGCGTACCGGCTTGACGGAATCCGGATCGAGGAGCGCGGTCGGCACGACTACACGTTCTTCGACGACATGTACAAGGGCGGCGAGGCGCTGCGGGCTTCCGGGCGACTTCAGGGAGTGCAGAACCGTTGGCGACTGTGGTGGGCTGCCCAGTCGGACGCGACGCGCCGGCCAGACGAAGGTCCGCTGAGTCAGACAGAGACGTTTCCTCGAAGCAGCGCCCTGCTGTTTGTTGGAGACTATGAGGGGGGCGAGCTCAGCCCACAGGCCTATCGGCTGCGGTTGTTCGGTGGCGAAGCCGAGCCAATTCCCGGAAGGGCGCTGGCGAAACACCCGCCGATGGAGCCATCTGATTGCAACCCAGCGGAGGGTTGTCCCCCCGGTCCATCCGCACGGGCGCACTTTGGCCCTTCGTGCGCCCGTTGCGTGCAAGTCCTGGCCCCACAAGGGGTTACGAAAGAAAACCCGCGGGCCGAAAGCCCAGTTGTCGGCCCGTGGTAGGCGATCGTTCAGCAGTTGGTCGGCGATCGGTCACAACCGTCGGACTTCTAATCCGACGGTCGGGGGTTCGAATCCCTCCCGGCGCAGTGGCCAGGCCACTAACAGAAATGCGTGTCGCGGCACGCGTTTCTTGACGCGCGTTTGGTAGTCCGATTCCACGCGTGGTGTGGCTTGGTGTTCTGTCGCTCGCCCGCGTCCACCTCGATGCCGGGGTGAACGGATCGGGCGGTAGGTGCTCCGGTATAGCTGTGGCAGACCGTCTCCGCCGCCTCTCCCTGACGGCGACGAATCTCCGGCGCAGGCCGAACCAGCGCTGGTGCGGTCGGTCACGTGGTATTATTTCCCGGAGCACACCGCACCCCGTCGGCCCATCAGTAACGACCCCGGCGGCCTGCCCGAAGTTGGATGCGCTGCCTGCTGCGTCCCCAGCCGGCATTGGATAAAGTCTCGCCGCCCACTTCTGACTCGCCCGATTGGATTCCGCCGATCCTGGTTCTGGCGCGAGCCCGCGGGCCATTATTGCCCCGATGCTGGAGGGGCTGATTGGAGTCGGGAGACGGCCGCCGAATTGCAGGCCCCCGATCGGTTCCGGTACTATCATTGGGCGATGAAACCGGCGGGGACAACTCGTATCTCGTTCCTGCACCGCTTGCGGGATCGAGCGGATCAGCAGTCGTGGGCGGAGTTTCACCACCGATACGGCGAGCTGCTCTACCGGTACGCCCAGGGGCGAGGGGCATCCCATAGCGAAGCAGAAGACGTCGTCCAAGAGGTAGAGATGTACGTCTTCAAGGCCATGGATCGATTCCGGTACGACGCACGCAAGGGTCGTTTTAGGGCCTACCTGCGGATCGAGGACGTGGCGACGACCGGGCGGGTGAGTTCATCGATGCCTCGCGGGCTGCCGACTTCAGTCCGAGCGGACTCGCGGTGCTCTGATCCGCGCGGACTGTAGTCCGCGGCTCGCTCCGACGAATGTGATCCGCCGTACGGGAATCGAGTGACCGACATGGTGCGACGCGCTAATCCCCAGCCCGACATTGAGGACGCCGCCCTGGTAGCCGAGTTACGCGAGGCATTCTCGTCCTGCGACTACCGACTGGACGGCGTAGGTTTGGTAGCGCTGGGAGTCCTGGATTCGGGCGGAAGATCCGGAAGTCCGAGGATGGTGCCGAACCCACTCGTATCCGGCAGCCGGCTGGATGATTTTGAGATCATTGAAGAGATCGGCCACGGGGGGATGGGCGTGGTCTACCGCGCTCGCCAGGTTTCCCTGGACCGCGAGGTGGCCCTGAAAGTACTGCCGGTGGGCGCCCAGACCCACGGGCGAGAATCGGCTCGCCGGAGATTCCGCACCGAAGCGCAGGCGGTTGCGCGACTGAACCATCCCAACGTGGTTCCGGTGTTTGCCCATGGCGAGCACGAAGATCGCCTCTACTTCGCCATGGAGCTGGTGGACGGAGTCAGCCTTGATGTGGCCATGCGCAGTCAGCCGGAGTTGCTCAGCTCGACGTTCGCGCATAGCGGCTCGGGCCCCTATCTCAGGACCAACGAGCGACCCACGTCTCCTCCTAGCCGTGACTGCAGTGGGTCATCAAGCCACAGCAACGCCTTGAACTCTGCACCTGCGCCGGATTCGACTGCCGAGGCGCCGGATGACGCAACCACATCGCTACTGCGAACGGCGGAGGACTTTCGATACCTGGCGAGTCTGATGGCAGATGTGGCTGACGGATTGTCACATGCCCATGAGCATGGCGTGATCCACCGCGACATTAAACCGCAGAACTTGCTGCTGGGTTCGGACGGTCGGTTGCGGATCACCGACTTCGGACTGGCCCAGTTGACGGATCAACCCGGTCTGACTGTGACCGGAGAGATCATGGGTACGCCGGCCTACCTTCCGCCGGAGCAGGTACGTGGTGGCGCTCGTCGCGTTGACCATCGGGCCGACATCTACTCGCTG
>JADFPW010000043.1 GCA_022562105.1 Planctomycetota bacterium | reverse complement strand
CAACAACGCGTTCGCCGGGCGCAAAAAAACAGATGTTGACCGCCCGCGCCGTCGCTCGCTCTGCCGTGGGCGGCTAGGGGTATGCGCCCAGCGTTTGGCCCCTGGCGACCTCGCCACCGGTGATTGCAGTCGAACTAACGCCATCCACCCAATCTCACGCTATACTCCACCCTTGGCAATTCCCCGGCCGGACAGTATTGGTTTCTAACCGGTGGAGCTTGCCGAACGATTATCCGGGGCCGTTGGGGTTGAGGTTGGGGGCGGTGGGGCCGGTGAAGGCGGATTGGAAGGCGGCGTAGTCGTCCAGATCCAAGTCGACGTCGTCGTCGAAGTCGAAGACGCTGCAGCCGACGTGCAGCGTGCCGTTGGGATAGGGTTCAGCCGCGAAGCAGCGCTGGAAGTGCTGGAAGTCCTGATAGTCCACGTCGGTGTCGCCGTCGTAGTCGCCCTTGTCGTACTCGGGGACCAGCAGGAAACCGTGTGTGCGGTTCTCGGAATCGTCGGCGTCGCCAACAATCCACCCGTAATTGTTGATGGCCTCAGCGTCGGAGTTGACGAAGAACGGCGGAAAGAACTCGTGCAGGTCGATCTCCTCGCCGTCTTCGTAGAGAATGGCGTGCTCGGCATGAAATCAATCACCTTGTCACCGACCGCTACGCCGCGGTCGTTCACCGCCTTGGCGGCTCCTCCCCCCAGCACGGTCATCACCTCGGTATACATGTCGTAGCTCATGGCCGGGAAGTCATCCGCCATCCCGGCAAGCCCCACGATCAGTCCGTGGTTGTTGATGGCGTTGACCACCACGCCCTGGCCGCCGAGGCCGTTGAAGATCTCGGTCATCACGCCGTCTTGCCAGATGAACGATCGCTGTTCACCATCCACGATGCCGATCACCACGCCCGCGTCGTTGACGTCCCGCGCCAACCCAGTCGCGTCGTCCGGCAACCCGGGGAGCAGGTCCAGGGCCAGGGAGATCCCCTCGTCGATCCAATAGACCGACGGAACGGAAAGCCCACTTCCGTTGCGGTCACACGATCCGACGGCCATGGTTCCCGCCTGGTTGATGGCCTGCGGCCGGTCGTTCTCCTCACACCCGGGGGGAACGGGCTGGGGCGTGGCCATTCCGTCGCGTAACGCCAGCACATCGTCCGGATCACCCTCCGCGATGATCACGCCGCTTCCACTGATCCCTATCCCGGCTTCAAAAACCCCACCCTCGTACGTGTCGTCCAGGTCTTCCATTACCCCGTTGAACCACACGAGCCCGTGGATCTGCCCGCAACCGGCGGGCTTGTAGAAGCCCGTGATCACACCCGAGTCATTTATGTCCTTGGGGGTGGTTACGGGCACCTGTGGGCAGGCCGGATAGAACAGATCGTAGTAGGTGTAGCTACGCTCGCCGGCCACGAGGAGCGATGGCCAACAACCCAGCAACCCTACAAGGGCCATTCGAGACAACGATACGCTCATTGATGTAACCTCCTCTCCCGCTGTACCGGAGCCCTTATTCTATCCGGTTTGAGATTGCGGCGCCAAGAGGCCGGGGACCGGTGAGGACGTCCAATAGCCCTCGGACATCCTCGCCCGGACCCCGCCACAGCAAAAACTCCCGTTCAAACCGTCCAGAGGCCTCCTACTCGGAGAAGGTCACGCTCGAGCCCGCAGCGACAACGATCCACCCGTTCCTGAACATCAGCGACCCGGTGGTCTTGAACCCGATCGAGTCAACTCTGAGGGTTCCATCGTTGAGTATCTCAAACGCTCCCGCGAGGTCTGGCGCCGTCCCCGAGGTGACGTTGACCTTCAAGATCGCGGTGCTGCTCGAAGAGACCTTCCACAACGCCGTCGAATCGTCGTCGAAGGCGGTGGTGCTGATGTGCAACGTCCCCGCGACGTTAGCATGCACCGTGCCGTGGTTGAGGAAGTCACCCTCGCCGGTGATCCTGAGCCTGCCCTCGATGATCGCGTCGTTGGTCAGCTCGATCGTGCCAGCCACCGTGATCTGTGCGGCGTCATCCTGACCAACGATCTTCCCGGCACCGCTGATGGTCTGATCCGTGTCCTCAAACGCCAGCAGGGAGTTAGCGTCTAGAAGATTCAAGGTACCGTTGATCGTGGTATCGTTGTCGCCGTCGTCGTCCAGCGTCAGGGAATTCCCGGCGGCGCCCTCGATGTTCAGCGTGGCACCGCTCTCCACCTCGAGACTGTCGGCCGCGGCGGTGGAGTCGACGTTACAGGTCTTGCCACTGACGATGACGGCCCGATCGGCCTCGGTGGGAGCATCGACCCGCGTTCCATTTGTGCAGTCTTGGTGGTCAACGAACGTTCGCCAGTTTTGCCCGCTGCTGCCGCTCCAGGTGTTATCCGCGTCGGCGCAGAAATATTTGGTCTCGCCCTGGACCTGGGCGGTGGACCCCACCAGCACCAGTCCGAGCACGACCATCGCAATCACGTTTGATCGATTCATGGTAAAGACTCCTGTTCGAGTTTCTGGTTCTCTTGTTTTCGCTACGTTCTCGATCGGCCCGCCCGTCTGCCGGATCCCCGGTCAGACGGCGTTCGCGGGCCGCTAGCGGCCTCGCGCGCCGCTGGGGCAACGGTGCCCCGCGGCTTGGCGCTTTAGGAGACCTCCAGCCCGCCCGTGAGCCCCGTGTGGACAACGTTCAACCTCGACTCGCCATTGTCGTCCCCGATGGTGAGTTTCGGGGCGCTAAGCGTCTTGCCTCCGGCGATGTCGATTCGGGCAAACTCGCGCACCTCCAACAGACCGCCTGAAGCCGGGATGGTCATGTCTTGATCCAGATCGATCTCGGCCCGTTCACAAAACTCGTCGCCGCCGTGCAAAAGAACCTGCTTGACCGGCGCATCGGCGTCCCACACCACCGAGCCGGTCTGCAACCAGAACTTGCCCCGCCGCCGGTCTGTCTGTACCTCCCCGCAGTTTGTCTCGGGCTCGCTGATCAGGGTCAGGATTCCGTCCTCGGTCGAGGATCCCAGGGTCATGGTCCCGCCGTCGAATCGAAAGGCCCGCTCCTCGTTGGCGGTGTCGGCGTCGATGTTCACCCGGTAGACCCGGAAGGTTCCGCTCCCGCTAATGACCGGATTGCAGTTCACCACGCCTAAGGACAAATCGGGAGTAGGGTCTTGTTGGCGGCCACGTCGATCTTGAGGTCGCCGGATATGATCATTTCGCCTTCCACGGTCAGGTCGTCGTCGATGTCCAGCTCCGCGTAGTCGTTGAGGTGCAGGTCGTTGACGGTCAAGGCGGCGTCTCTGATGTGCAGCTTTCTCCAGGTGGGCGAGTCGCCGGTGAGCGTCAGGTTGTTGATGGTCAGGGCACTGTCCGGATCATAGTTAATCAGATAGCCCGCACTGGTTATTGACGCGTTGTCGTTCGCGTCATCGGGGAAGCCTGACCCCTGTTGCCAGTCGATTTCCTCGGTCCAGCTGGTGCTGCATAGTTGCCCTGGGCACCCCCACACAAAGTCGGTGGCCAACGCCAAAGCGCCGGTGAACAAGACGCAGATAACGAGGGCAATGGCCACGATTCCAAGTATTGATTTCATCGTTTTTCTCCACTAGAATTGGTACGAACATGCCCCGTTGCCCGCCTCGGCGGGTGAAATGGGGCCGGTTACGGCCCGGGTTTGGGTCGGCCGCCACCGATTGGAGTTTGGCGACTCCGGTGGCGTTCCCGGCCTGCTCGGGCCGGTCCTTTCTCGTAAGCCACTGTCATGCAAGAGCTTACGACCCACGAAGAACTCGTCGATTTGCTCTCACGGAGGGGCTCGGGGCATGCGTTCACCTCCTCTCGGGCCGCGGAAGGCTCGACCCACCGGTTGGAAACCGGTGCCACACGAAGGCGGAAGCCGGAAGGCGGCATAATCATCCGTTCCCCTTCCTAGGCCGTGGCGATTCCGCTCACCGACCTGTGTGGTTCCGGCCCCGCACCATCGACGGCGCCATCTCCCACTACCGATAATGTACTACGGTTCGGCGTGTGTGTCAAGAAGAAATTCGATTCTTCTTTCTGTTTTCCTCAACACCGCTCAGGGCGCATGGTTGATAGCTCATATCTGAAGCCCAGAGTAGGAAAACAGCCCTCTACTGCCACGGACTGGCGATTCACCACTGCAGTTCGCGTCACTCAGACCCTGTTAAGATGGAGGATATGGAATACAGATCTAATGGTTCCGCTAGCATTCTGCATGCCACGGCTGGATTCCCGATGGCACTGTAAACGTCGCTCCACCGGGCGCCGCGACGCACGGTCAGCCGCACGGGCCGAAGCGAAATCATCGCCCCGATCGCGGGTTTCTTCGTCCGGCGATCATTCCCGGCGGAGGGCGGGCAGCAACGGTCCGCGCAACGCGGCCGCCAACGCTAACCCGGCGGCGACCATCGCTGCGCCGGGGGCGCATCCAACAGTCACGATCAGCGATGCCCAGGGGATTGATCCTGCCCGTTCGATGACCGCCGGCATGACCGCGGCCGTCGCCGCGATCAGGCCGATCGCAGACCCAACGATTACCAGTGCGGCGTTCTCCGCAAAGACACACCAGGCGATGGCCGACGGTGAGAAGCCCACCGCCTGCATCAATGCGAGTTCACTACGCCGATCCCAGACGTTGCGCATCAGCACCACGCCCAGCCCCAGCGCCCCCAGTACCATGCCGAGCCCGCCAAGCATCTGGAAGGTCGATAGAAAGACGTTCTGTACGGCGAAGTAGGCGGCCAACCGGTCGGTGGTGATGGCGACATCGAGTCCGTAGCGGGTCAACTCGGTTTCGAGCTGGCGCTGGACCGCGGCCGCATTAGTGGTTGCGGTGTCGATCAGGAAGAAGCCATAGCCTGTCCGCGACGGAAACAGCCGCTGGAAGCTCGACTCGTGAATGATAATCTCGTCCTGCAGGGCGCTGCCCTTCAACAGGCCAACGAATCGCAAGCGTTGCGATCGGCCACGCTCGTCAGTGACGGTCAAGTCCTGGCCCAGCCCGAGATGGAGTTGCCATTTGACCGCGTTCTCATCGGCAATTGCAGGAATGGCGTCGTCGTCCAGGGTCGCTTCCAGGAGCAGCCAAGGATTCGATTCCTCCGCCGGCGTTCGAGCCAGCGAAGCCGAAAACGTAAACCCACCGCGGGCGAGCATCTCTGAGGTCGCCCCCAGAATGCGTGGATTGTTCGGGCGATAGGCGTTGGTGCAGCTGGTCTCATCTCCGGGGCGGAGACGAAAGCCTACGCTGTGGGTCGCCGCTAGAACCTCCTCGGCCGCTGGACTGATCCCCAGGCTTTGCCGCCCGTCGGCACTATTCAGATCAAACGGCAACGGGACGTCGGCCTCCGCGTAAAGCGGAAACCCACCGGTGCCGGATTGGCGATCCGTTGGATCCGCCACGGGCTCCAGCCGGAACGGTTCCAGCGCCGTGATCACGAAAGTAGCCGACGCCACCAGGCCGATGGTGGTCATGCTTCGGAGAATCTGCCGCCGCGCATTGCTCAGCCCGATCCGAGTCAAGGGCCAATGCCCTTTTCGCGCCGGCGTGTGTCCCCCGCGCCGACCAAGCTGATGCGCCGTCAGAGCCAAACCGGCGACGAGCAGCGACATTCCCACCCCAAAGAATGCTGCACTCGGCGGCACGAGGTCGCTCACCGTGGTGCAAAGCAGCAGCGCCGCACCGATCCCCGTTGATGCGATGGCGATGCCCCGGCCCCGGCGACTGCTAACCGCTAGGTCCGACTGCGGGATCAGTTGCAGAGCGCCCGCCAGGAGAAAGCGTGGCGATTGACTCAGCACGCCGCGCAAGGACCACAGAACGGCCAACAGGCTGACCAGGAAACTCGCTGCGTAGCCGATCGCTAGACTGCCACCCGCGACATGCAGCTCGAGAAACGGTGCATTCGCCGCCGCTGCCCACCATGATCGAAGCCCATGCACCATGATCGCTGCGTAACCCACCGCGCCCACCAGGCCGATGAAACATCCGATCGCGCTGAGGATCGCCCCTTCGGTCAGCAGCATTCTCACCACCCTGGCGGGAGTCCACCCGATGGACAGTAGAAGCCCCATCTCGCGCGACCGGCGCTCTACAGTAAGGCGAAACAGCAGGATCATCAGAAGAGCCGCCGAAAGTATGAGGAAGAAGCTAAACCCGATGAACAACGAGGCGAAATCGGTGGTGCCAGCCCCAGCTTCGTAGGCGCGAGCCCGTACCGCATCGAATCGAAGACCGAGGCTCGCCGGGTCCAATCGGGTGATTAATTGTCGCTCGAATACCTCCGCAATGTCTTGCGGCCCTTGGGGTTCGGGAGACCGCGCGGACTGAAGTCCGCGGCTCGCTTGGGTTGGGGTTTCCTGCGCAGGATAGAGTCGGATGGAGGTCAATCGCCCGAAACGATCCGCGTCCTGACCCCACAATCGCCAGCCGTCGGCCAGGGAGATGAACGCCTTGGGCGTTGTACTATGTTGATCCCAATAGTGTTCGTCGTCGTCGCCGATCCGTGCGAGGTCGACCGGAAACGGCGGATCCCAGTCGGCCATGTTGCGACTGTCGGTGATCCCGGGATAGGACGGGGTGAACCCGGGATCGGCGGCAGCGCCATCCAGCGGAACGATTCCCCGGAGGACGAACGATGCTTCGGACGTGCTCAGTTCTCCGAACCGCCCAGAAAGGTAGTAACTCAGCGATATCGCATCACCGATGCTGACCCCAAGCCGATCGGCCGCCCATTCATTCAGCAGGATGTCGCCAGATTCCAACGCTGCCCCGGGCGAATCATCAACAGCCGCGACGGTCGAATAGGGAATGGTTCGTCGCCCGTCGTCTGTAGCGATCGTATTCGCCAAGTAGGTCAGAACGCGGGACGGGGCGAGGCTGAGGTCGGCGCCGGCGTCCATAGCCGCCGTTTCTACCGGCCGCTCGATCAAGAAACTGCTGCTCTCCAAAGCCACGTAGCCGCGGGTTTCATCGACACGAAGGGACAGGCCGACATCCGTCAGAGAAACGTTCCGCTGGAGAACCCCCCCCAGAGCCTCCGACTCGTTTGAAGCATCGTTGGGCAAGTGGCCGCCGGCCACGAGGATGGTGTTGACTCGGTTCGGTTGATCGAGCAGGCGCTGCAGCACATCCAGCGGTAGGTACGCGTTGAGCGGCAGGGGCTGTTTCGGCTCCAGGCTGAACTGACCAAGCCCGGTTGCAGGAATGACGCCGGCGACGGATAGCCGCACGCTCATGGCCGCGGTATCTCGTCGCCCCAGGAGCGTCTCGGACGAAACGTTCGTAGGTCGGGTGAGGCGCAACAATATGTCGTCGCCGGTTTTGGCGCCGAGTTGCTCAGCCAGCGGGCGATTCACGATGACTTGCCGACTGCCTGCGGCGGGCGCGTCGTGCGGTACGCCCGACGTGTCCAACGCAGAAAACCGATCATCGATTCCCAACACGTTGACACGATGTACCGTTGCGTGGCTGGTCGCATGGGTGACTGCACCGCGCAACATGATCAGCGGCACGGCGACTCCGAATCGGGTTTGAAAACCCGCATCCGCGGCGATATCGTCGGCTAGGGTCTGGCGAAAGAACCGACCCGAGCGAAGGGCGTAGTCGACACCACCCAAACGGGACAGGGCGACGTCGCGCAGACTGCCGCGCATGGAGTCGCCCACCAGGAGGGCGCCGGTGAGGACGGCCGTACCGACCGCGGCTCCCAGCGCAACGGCAATACCCGCCCGACGATGGTGAGTGAGCGAACGAATACATAGCGTGGCCAGTTGCACGGCAGGTCCGTCAGCGAGGTGTTAGAGTGCCATCGAGAAGATCGAACTTTCGCTCGAACTTGTCGGCTAGAAGTTCACTGTGCGTCACCACGATCAGAACGACACCATCGGCGGCAGGCAGGGCGAGCAGCAGTTGGGCGACGCTCTCGGCTGACCGTCGATCCAGGTTCCCGGTGGGTTCGTCGGCCAGAACTACCGAGGGGCTATTGATCAGGGCCCGAGCGATGGCCACACGTTGACGTTCACCCCCGGACAACTCGGCCGGTCGATGGTCCGAACGGTTGGTAAGCCCGACCTGTTCGATGAGTTCCTCCGCCTGCGCCGTGCAATCGTCCGAGTTCGACGCTGCCAACGTCGGGAGCAACACGTTCTCCAGAACGGAACATTGAGGAAGCAGGTGATGATCCTGGAAGACGAAACCGACGTGTTGGTTTCGGAAGCGGGCCAGGTCACACCCCGAGAGGGAAAACGGATCCTGATCGCCAATCGTGAGTCGGCCGCTATCCGGCGATTCCAGCGTGCCGAGAATGTTGAGCAGAGTACTCTTGCCCGAACCCGACGGCCCCATGATCACGGCCGACTCGCCGCGGTCGAGGGCCACCGACACGTCGGTCAGGATCGGCAGATCGCCGCTTCGTGTCGGGTACGATTTGCATAGCGAATTCGCTCGGAGCATAGTCATGTCCACCGGCCGCGTTCAAGGTGGTCGATCATAACCCAAATCGCAATTGGGGCAACGCGGGCGCAGTATCGTGTCTCAGAATAATGGCGACAAACCGAGCCGCGACCGTGAGGGAGCGGTAGGCTCGCGTGACGGCTTGGTCGCAGGAAACCGCTCCCTTACGGTCGCGGCTCGGACAGGGGTACGTTGTGGTTGAGATGAGACACTGCATTAGTATCGCGTTTCCTGGACGAATCGTTCGTAGAGCGCCCACGTCCGGTCAGCCATGATATCCGCCGTGAATTCCTCTGCGACCGCCGTCTGACCTCGTCGCCCTAGCGCTTCACGCATCGACGGATCGTCCATAAGGCGAGCCAGGGCGTCGGCGATCGATTGCGGTCGGTCCGGGTCGCATAACAGCCCGCCGCCGGTCTGCTCGATCAACTCGGGATAGGATCCCTGCCGCGGTTGGACTACGGGGACTCCGCATGCGAGAGCTTCGAGCACGTAGAATCCCTTGGCTTCCGGGTAGGTTGCCGGAACCGAGAGCACGTCGAGCGATCGCAGGAAGCGAAGTTTACCCTCGCGATCGACCTCGCCAACCACTTCGATGGAGTCAGCGATACCTGCGACCTGGGCATTGTCGAGGATGCTTTGCAAGTAGGGTCGCTCGCCTCGAGCCAGGTAGCCGGCCACGCGCAGTCGGCATTTGCGGCCCGCCTGTCGAAGAATAGCAAACGCTTGAGCGAGCGTATGCAGTCCCTTGTCGGGGCAGATTCGGGCCAGATAGCCGATGGTGAATGGGCCTTCGTGGGGCGGCCGTTCCCCCGTGGATGGCTGCACTTGAACGCCCATCGGAACGTAGTGCATGCGATCGGCAGGTAGACCGAAGTGCTCCACGGCACGCTCGGAGTAGTATCGCGTGACCGCAATAAACCCATCGACATGAGCGGCGTGTCGGCGGATCAGCTGGATCACCTCCGCCCGGTATGGCTGCGGCAGCCGATCGATGAATACATCTTCGCCGGACAGGGTACATAGCACCGGCACCCGGAGGGCGGTCTTCAACGGTTCAGCCACGCCCAGGAACATGAGATTCGGCAGGTTGATCAGATCCGGCTTCAGATCGCCCAGCCCAGCGACCAGGTTGTCGAGCTCTTTCCGTTGGGCACCATGAGCTCCGCGGAGCACGGATGTCGTAAGGGCTCCCAACGTTTCGGGACGGGTACCGCCGGCGCCGCGAGCGACGCGACGGATCAGTGCGGGCGCGTTGAGGATTCGATCCATGAACGTCGGCATGAGCCGGAACAGCCTGGACCATTGTTGTAAGAACACGTTGATGCCGCCGTAGTAGATGCGGCCCGTTGCGACTGGCGCCTCGTCCGTTCGCAAGGGCGTGTACAACGGCACGAGGATGATATCTCGTCCCTGAGCAATCAGGGTGGCTGCCAGGCGGTTGTCGCGCAGACAGCTCCCGCAATACATTCCACCGGCGCCAGCAGCCAGGTAGACAACCCTCATTCCACCATGGTAGGCCGAAGTGTCGCAGGACGGTAACATGCCGATCGGCGGGCCACGAGCCAGCCCACGGACGTTAGACTGGGCTGCGATGGGAGCGACGTGTGGGGTTGGATGCGTAGGAAATGGCGTACTTCGTTGCAGAACAAGAACGATTGGGTGGCGACGAGTTGGTGTCGCTGCAGCGGCACAGGCTCACCGCTATGATGGAGCGCGTGCTGGCGAGCAACCCCTTCTACGCGAAGAAGTTCTCTGGGGTAGCCTTCGACGCCCAAGCGGGCAACGTTCAATCGCTGCCCGTTACCACGCGACAAGAAATCCAGCAGGATCAGCAAGACCACCCACCTTACGGAACCAATTTGACCTACCCGATTGATCGCTACGTCAGGCAGCATCAGACGTCGGGAACCTCGGGCCGGCCCCTGCGCTGGCTTGATTCAGCCGATGACTGGGCGTGGTTCCGACATTGTTGGGGGATCATCTACCGGGCGGCGGATGTCGGGCCCCAGGATCGGTTTATCTTCCCGTTCTCGTTCGGACCGTTCATCGGGTTCTGGGCTGCCTTCGAAAGCGCCGTCGCGATGGGCAACCTCTGCCTGCCTGCCGGTGGGATGACCACCTCAGCTCGCCTTGGATACCTGATGGAGAATGAGGTCACCGTCGTCGGCTGCACACCGACCTATGCATTGCGGATGGCGGAAGTGGCTGCGGACGACGGTATCGACCTGGCTGGCTCATCGGTGCGCATGCTGATCGTCGCCGGCGAACCCGGCGGTAATGTTCCATCCACCCGGGCCCGTATCGAGTCGGCCTGGGGAGCGCGAGTCTTCGATCACGCGGGGATGACGGAGATCGGCCCGTGGGGGTTCGAGTGTGTCGAGGCTCCAGGCGGGATGCACGTGATCGAAAGCGAGTTCATCGCCGAGCTGATCGACCCGGACGGCGATCAGCCCGTGCCCGAGGGCGAGATCGGTGAACTGGTGCTGACCAATCTGGGCCGCCTCGGAAGCCCCCTCATTCGATATCGTACCGGGGATCAAGTGCGGTTGACCCGCGGGCCGTGCGCCTGCGGGCGGTCGTTCGCCAGGGTGGAGGGCGGGATTCTGGGTCGAAGCGACGATATGGTCATCATTCGCGGCAACAACGTGTTCCCGTCGGCGGTAGAGGGTATCCTTCGCGGCTTCGACGAGGTGGCCGAGTTCCGCGTCGAGGTGGATCAAGGAGCTTGCGTGACCGAGCTGCGGATCGAGGTCGAGCCGGGCTCGTCGGAAGGCGCCGATCGGCTCGGGCAGCGGATCGATCGGGCCCTGCGGGATCGGCTGCATTTTCGGCCTGTGGTGCGGATGGTCGCTCCGGGTGCGCTGCCCCGGTTCGAGATGAAAGCCCAGCGTTGGACCGTTCGCGGCCGATGAATGAAGCAGCGGAAAGTAGTGAGGTCCGCGTCGTCGGCAGCGTGCCGCGTCGGCGCCCAAACGAAACAGCAACAACTAACTGATGGTGGGGTGAAATGATTCGAGGTTTCTTGCAGATCGTGTTGTGTTCGGCCGTGCTGGCCGGTCCCGTCGGTGCGAACGATTGGCCCAATTGGCGAGGACCGGAACAGACCGGTGCGAGCAGAGAGAAGGCGGTGGTCACGGCTTGGTCGCCCGATGGGTCCAACCTGCTATGGAAGAGCCCGATCGGCGGCCGGACGACCCCGATCGTGATGAACGGCCGGGTGTTCTTCCTGGCTCCGGTGGGCGAGGGAATCTCCTCGCAGGAGCGAGTGGTCTGCCTCGACGCCAATACGGGCAAGCCCATTTGGGAAAAACGTTTCAACGTCTTCCATACCGATATCGTACCCAACCGCGTCGGGTGGACGGCTATGGTGGGTGATCCGACGACCGGGTACGTGTACGCCCACACCACGGGCGGCGAGTTCCTCTGCTTCGATCGTGACGGAAGGGAAATCTGGAAGATCTCGCTCACCGAGGAGCTGGGTCGAATCAGCGGATACGGCGGGCGACTCCAGACCCCGGTACTCGATGAAGGTCGGGTGATCGTGAGCTTCCTCAATTCGAGTTGGGGTGTCCACACCCGCCCGCTGCATCGGTACGTCGCCTTCGACAAGCTAACCGGAGTCGTACAATGGTTTGTTGGGCCGGGTGGTCAGCCGCTGGACACCACCTATTCAGCCCCGGTGGTGGCGGTGATCGGCGGACGCCGGCTTCTGATCGCGGCGAACGCGGACGGCTGGGTGTACGGCATGCTGGCCCGGACCGGCAAGCGGGTCTGGTCGTTTCGCCTGAGCAAACGGGGCATCAATTCGTCCATCGTGGTCGATGGCTCGAACGTGTACGTCTGCCACAGCGAAGAGAACATCGACGGCACTATCATGGGTCGTGTGGTGTGCATAGACGGATCGCTCAGCGGCGACATTACCGAGTCGGGCGAAGTGTGGCGTCGCGACGGCTTGAAGGTCGGGTACGCATCCCCGGCCGTGGCCAACGGTCGCCTCTACGTGGTGGACAATGCGGCCACCCTCCATGCCCTTAACAGCCAGACGGGCAAGACCCATTGGAAGTACGATCTTGGGCGAGTGGGCAAGGGATCACCGACGGTCACCGCCGACGGCGTGATCTATGTGGGGGAACAGAATGGTATCTTCCACGTGCTGAAAGACGCCGGAGATCATGTTGAAACGCTTGCCAGAGAAGTCTTTTCGCCGACCGAAGATGGGATGGATGAGATTTTCGGCTCGCCGGCGGTGGCCAACGGGCGGGTCTACTTCATGACTCGATACCATACCTACTGTTTGGGGCGCCCCGACACGCCGGCCATCAATGTCCCGATTCCTCCGATGCCCGCGGAACGCGTCGGGCCCAAGCTCCTAGCCACCCACATTCTGGCCATTCCCCAGGAGAGGACGCTCCGTCCGGGTATGCCCCTCGAGGTGAAGTTCTACGCATACGACGAATTTGGACAGGTGGCCAGCGCGAATCCGATCCTCTTGCCGGACGGACGTATTGCCGAGCAACCCGCTAAAGCTGATGGACTCCTCATCATCGGCACTTTCAAAGCCGTGGACTTCGGCTTTGATCAGAAGGAAGACAAAGCCCCGCTGGGCGATCTTTCACCGCTCATCAGATCACGTTGCCTGCCCAACCTTCCCTTTACGGAGGACTTCAGCTCCATTTACCCGGGCGAGACTCCGCTCGCTTGGATTGGTGCGGGCGGAGGCCCTAAGAAAAAAATCCAGGTCGTTAACCTGGACGGCGAGAAAATGCTGGTCAAGAACGCCAAGAAGGAGTCTCCGTCGCCGCCATTCATGCGCTTGCGCACCTACATGACCCGACCGGAACCCATCGGGTATACCGTCCAATGCGACATGATGAGCGAGCTTAGGGAGACCGAGAGGATCGACTACCTTCCCGACATGGGCCTGATCAACTGCCGCTATCGTCTCATCATGCTCGGGGCGGACCGCAAGCGCGGGGGCAAGACGAAGCTACGTATCGAGTCGTGGTCGCCGTTGCCGCGCTTTCGACACGACGTGGAGTTCGATTGGAAACCCGACACCTGGTACACCGTCAAGTTCGAGGTGGCCCTAGCTGCCGGCGGAGCCCAGTGTCGGGCGAAGGTCTGGCCGCGAGACAAAGATGAACCCAAGGGGTGGAATCTGGTCGCCCTCGATCCCTACCCGAACACAGAAGGAAGCGCCGGGCTCTATTGCTATTCGACGGGCACGACCGCCAAGAGCGATGGACCCGCAACCTATTTCGACAACCTCGAGGTCAAATACGATGACTAATATCGGAGATCGCCTACGACGCTACCATGACACCGATCCATGCGAATCCGCCCCACGCCCATGGATCGCAATCCATGGGTCTGGTAAACCCGCTGCGATTCGCTCCGCGACTTGGTTCAGCGCGATCATCGCGGTCGGGACTGCACTAATGGCGACCACAGTGCTTGCCCAGTCACCGGCGCGTGCTCAAAGCGGCGATTCGCCCATGTGGGGCGGGTCGCCGGACCGCAACATGGTCAGCGACGAAACCAACATCCCCTACACCTGGGACGCTAAGACGGGCCAGAACATCAAATGGACCGCCCCGCTCGGATCGCAAACCTATGGCAATCCCGTCATCGCCAACGGACGGGTATTCGTCGGCTCGAACAACAACGGCCACTTTCGGCCCAACATCACCGGCGACAAGGGGATCATCCTCTGTTTTGCCGAGGACACCGGCAAGTTGTTATGGCAGGCCACGCACGACAAGCTGCCCACCGGCCGGGTCAACGATTGGCCGGAGCAGGGCATCTGCTCGTCGCCATCTGTAGAAGGAAACCGGCTGTACTACGTGAGCAACCGCTGCGAACTGATCTGTGCCGACGTGGAGGGATTCCTGGACGGCGAGAACGACGGTCCGTTTACCGACGAGAAGTACCACGACCAAATGGACGGCGATTTCGTGTGGGTGCTGGACATGATCGAGGAGCTGGGATCCTTTCCTCACAACTTGGCTACCTCATCGCCGGTCATCGGCGGCGATCTGGTCTTCGTCCTCACCTCCAACGGCGTGGACGAAGGTCATCTGAATATGCCGGTTCCCGGAGCGCCGGCTTTCATCGCGGTGAACAAGCGCACCGGTAAGGTCGTATGGGAACGGGCCGACCCCGGTGTCAATACCCTTCACGGCCAATGGTCGTCGCCGGCCTACGGCCTAATAGGTGGCGTATCGCAGGTGGTGTTCCCCGGCGGGGACGGCTGGTGCTATTCGTTCGAGCCCAAGACCGGAAAACTACTGTGGAAGTTCGACCTGAACCCCAAGGATACCGTCTGGTCTCTAGGCGGCCGAGGCACGCGAAACAACATCATCGCCACGCCAGTCATCTACGACGACAAAGTCTTTCTCTGTGTCGGCCAGGATCCCGAACACGGCGAGGGTCCTGGGCATCTGTACGCCATCGATGCCACCAAACGCGGCGACATCACCGAGACCGGTCGCATCTGGCACTTAGGCGGCGATGATTTTCATCGTTCGATGTCCACCGTCGCCATCCACGACGGCTTGCTCTTTACCGCCGACTTGAGTGGGTTCCTCTACTGCCTCGATGTCAAAACGGGCAAGCCGCATTGGAAATACGATACCTATGCAGCCATCTGGGGTTCGCCCTACGTGGTGGACGGCAAGGTGTACCTCGGCGACGAGGAGGGTCAGGTGACCGTCCTTAGAGCGAGCAAGACTCTCACCAAACTGGCAGTCAACGAGCTCGATGACTCGGTTTACACCACTCCAGTGGCCGCCAATGGCGTGCTTTACGTAGCCAACCGCCGCATGTTGTACGCCATTGCGCCCAAGATGGCCAGCGAAGCCGTCGAAAAGACACCGACGGAGAGCGGCAAGTGACACCGTCTTCGCACCCTCGGCGGCGGGGTGATTGTCGGGTGGCACGGTCTGGTACTCCAGGCCGTGGTGACTAATGGACCGCGTCGCCCAAGCAAAGCAACGACTCGACGAACACACCCGCGAGATCGTCGCCTGGCACTTCGATCCGGACACCGGTTGTCCGTTCTGGCTGGAACACGCGTCCAAGCTGGACTGGGATCCGCGAACCGAGATTCGCACCTACGCCGATCTGGACCGATTCGAGCCGTTTCAAGACGAGTGGCTGCGCGGCGGCCCGGTCCGACGCTGGGTGCCCAAAGCCTACGCCGATCGGCCGATCTACGTCTTCGAGACCGGCGGCAGCACCGGCGTGCCCAAGTCGCGCATCAACATCGACGACTTTCGTATCGACTACGAGTTGTTCAGCGAGACCCTGTCGGACACCGCATTCCCGCGCGGCTCGGATTGGCTGATGCTCGGCCCGACGGGTCCACGGCGCTTGCGTTTGGCCATCGAGCACCTGGCCCAACATCGCGGAGGCATCGCCTTCGGCGTGGACCTGGACCCGCGCTGGGTCACCAAACTCGTAGCCAGCGGGCGGCTCACGCTCATGCAGGAATACAAGGACCATGTCATCAATCAGGGCCTCACACTACTACGCGCTCATGACAACATCCGTTGTCTGTTCACCACGCCCAAACTCCTGGAGGCGCTCTGCGAGCGCGTATCGCTGGTCAAGATGGGCATCACCGGCGTCTTCTGCGGCGGCACCCAACTCACCCGGCAGTTCCATCGCTTCGCCCGCGAGGAATTGTGTGAGAATGGAGCGGTCGAGTTTGTACCCACCTACGGCAACACCCTGATGGGCTTAGCCTGCCACAAACCCTTCGACCCCGCCGACGAGTACGCAGTGATCTACCATCCCCCCCAACCGAGGGCGTCGGTCGAGGTCGTGGATCCGGACGACCCGACCCGCGTGGTCGATTACGGCGAGATCGGTCGTGTACGACTGACCACGCTCACCAAAGAGTTCTTCATGCCCCGCTTCCTGGAGCGCGACGAGGCCGTCCGCACACCTCCTTGTGCCCAGTACCCTTGGGACGGCGCCGGCGACGTCCGCCCCTTCAGCGGCTTCGCCACGCCAATCGTAGAGGGCGTCTACTGATCCAACCTTTCGCCGCGGCGCGCCGCATGTTAGTAACTCGGCGAAGCATTGTGCCCTTGCTTTCCGGGAGGCGCCTCCATGGCCGATGAGCAGTCAACCCCCCAGCCACCCGACGCCGGGCCGCCGCCCGAGCCCATGACCCGCGAGCAGGCCATCGATCTCTTGATGACCGGCCCAACAGCTTGGAACGAGTGGCGCGAAGGGAATGCGAACGAGGAGATCCCCATCCTTGAGGACGCCCACTTCGAAGGGGCCAAGCTAGCGGCAGCCCACCTCGAAGGGGCCAAGCTATTCAGAGCCCACTTCGAAGGGGCCTATCTGTGAGGTGCCCACCTCGAACGGGCCGACCTCAGATACGCCTCTTTCGAAGGCGCCAACCTGATAGAAACCCACCTCGAAGGGGCCAAGCTAATCGGAGCCCACTTCGAAGGGGCCGACTTGCATTCCGCTCAACTCGCCGGAGCCGACCTGCGTCTCGCCCACTTCGAAGGGGCCGATCTATCCGGGGCGGATTTCTCCAATGCCGACGTCACCGGCGTGACGTACGACCGCAAGCGGGGCAGGTTCCGCGGCATCCGCGTGGCCACCTGCTTCGGACACGCCCTCTTCGTCCGCGACGCCCGCGATCAGGACTACATCGAGACCCGGATCGAATCGCTCGACGCGGAGTGGTCTTCCTGGAAGCTGCTGAAATCTCAACAGCGGAGGGAGATCAAAGCTGAACGACCCGGGGAGCACGACAATCCCTCCTGGGCTTGGATGCGAAAGAGGATCGCGCTTTGGAGGCTCACCTACCTCCGAGGGTTGGCACTCGCCGGGCAGAGGGCCTGGATGCGCCTGTGGGCTTGGATCGACTACGGCAGGAGTCTCGGTCGCGTGGGGACCGCCGCGTTTGTCGTCGCGATGCTCTTCGGCGTGGTGTTTGATGCCAGCGAGG
>JADFPW010000042.1 GCA_022562105.1 Planctomycetota bacterium | reverse complement strand
CGTTCTTGAAGGCCTCGACCAGCGTATCCGCGATGCGATGCAACAGCTCGATCTCACTGCGCAGCCACTCGACCACCCCAAGATGGGCAGCAATCTGAGAATCCATATCGATTGGTTCTGCCACTCTAGATCCACTCCGCCTTTGAGGGTCGGTACTGTGAACATCCGACGGGTGCAGTGTCTTCTCCGGTCGCGAGCGCTCACGCGGGCAGGACGTACTGCCTCACAAAGTCGCTGGTTACCCAGGTGCGTTCGCCTCCGTGCCCGCGCGAATCCGCTCGACCAAACCTGTCGTGCTGTAGCCCTTGACCAGGGGCAGGAGGACGACCCGACCGCCTCGGGATTCCACAAACTCCCGGCCCACGACACCCTTGTTCGCCCAATCCTCGCCCTTGATCAGTACGTCGGGGGCGATCCGACGGATCAGTCCTTCCGGCTCATGGTCGTCGAACAACACCACGTAATCGACCGATTCCAACGCCCCGAGCATGGCTGCCCGATGCTTCTCATCGCACAACGGCCGATCCGCGCCCTTGCCTTGAGCGTGGATGGACCGGTCGGAATTGAGGCCGACGACTAACACCGAGGCCAACTCCCGGCTTCGAGCTAGATAATCGACATGCCCCGGGTGCAGTAGATCAAAACAGCCGTTGGTGAACGCGATCGTTTCACCGCGATCACGGCGGAGCTTCAGCTCGCCGACCAGCTCCTCGACCGATCGCAACTTTCCGCTACGGCGCCCTTGCTCGAGCCGTAGCTCGGCCAACACCTCCTCGACCGTGATAGGGACGCATCCGAAACGCTCGACTTCCAACCCGCCGGCGATGTTGGCCAATCGGACCGCGTCCTCCCTCGAATCGGTGACCGCCACGGCTGCGGCCAGCAT
Source organism: Planctomycetota bacterium (assembly GCA_022562105.1). Classification (GTDB taxonomy): domain Bacteria; phylum Planctomycetota; class Phycisphaerae; order UBA1845; family UBA1845; genus JADFPW01. The sequence goes on along the minus strand of JADFPW010000042.1, from coordinate 16,548 downwards.
GGCCAGCACCGCGTCGCCAGCGCCGGTATTGTCGTAAACGCTCCGAGCCCGGGTTGGCAGATGCACCCACTCGCCGTTGGGCCGGGCAAGAACCGCCCCATCGCGGTCCAGCGTCACTACGACGGACTCAACATCCAGCGATGCCGCCAACTCGCAGGCGGCGGCTCCGGCGGCCTGCGGGGTCTCGAACCGCTTGCCGACGACCAACTCCAGTTCGCTACGATTGGGGGTCAACAGCGTCGCTCCGCGATAGCGGTCGTAGCTGTCCAAACGTCCCGGATCGACCAGCACGGGCTTGCCACCGCGCTTCGCCGCCGCCACCACCGCGGCTACCAGCCCGGCGGTCACCACCCCCTTGGCGTAGTCTTCGATGCATACGACGTCCGCCCATTCAATCGCCTCGACTGCCAGTTTGCGTAGTTTCGCCTCCGCTTCCGCCGGTAACGGTTCGGTCGATTCGTCGTCCAAACGTAGCAGTTGTTGGCGATGGCGGTGCTGGGCCAGACCGACGAAACGCGTCTTGGCGGTCGTGGGACGATCGCCGCAAGTGGCCAGACAATGGTCGGCCCCGAGTTCGTCCAGCAGGGCGCGCAGCCGCGTCCCCGTCGGATCGTCGCCCACCGCCCCGCAGCAAGTCACCTGCAGACCCAACGCTCGCAGGCAGGCGGCCACATTGGCGCTGCCACCAGCGGCTTCGGATCGCTCGCGGACGCGTAGCACGGGCACCGGCGCTTCCGGGCTGATTCGTTCGGCGTCGCCGTAGACGTAGCGATCGAGGATCAAATCTCCCACGACCAGCACACGCTTGCCGGCAAAACTCTGCACACATTCGATCAGTTGCTGGATCATGGAGTCGATTCCGGTGACCGCGGAGAAGCTACCCAAGCCCGGGTCTCGTCCGGCCATCGAGCGACCACTCGCCGGGCAGGTCGGAATGCTAAGCTCCACAGCGGCCCGATGTCAATTGGCGTCCCAAGGCTGACGCTTCGTCAGGCATCCTTTGATGGGTGACCCCGCATTCCACACGTGACAGAGCACTTGGTAGGCGTCGAAAGTACGTTGACAGCAGCGCGGGGTGAACCTACGCTCGCGCCGGCGGGTCCATGGAGCGTCCCGCCAGCCATGAAATCCCAGGATCAGTCGGCATCGTGAACCAGTCACCGCTGCACGACGTGCATACCAAACTCGGGGCCACGCTGGTGGATTTCGCCGGGTGGCGGATGCCGTTGACCTACGGGTCCATCATCGCCGAGCACAACCGGACGCGCACAGGATGCACCGTCTTTGACGTCTCCCACATGGGTCGAATCCGGGTGGAAGGCGCCGACGCCGAATCGCTCCTCCAGCGCCTATGCACCCGCAACGTCGCGGAGATGGAGCCGGGGCAGGCCCGCTATACGCACATGTGCAACGAGTCGGGCGGCATTCTCGACGACATGCTGGTGTACCGCAGCGAGTCCCACTGGGATGTGGTGTGCAACGCCTCCAACCGGACGAAAATCGTCGATTGGATGAATGAGCATGCCCGGTCGATCCAGGCCTCTATCGACGACCGAACACTCCAGACCGCGATGCTGGCCGTCCAGGGGCCTCGGACGATGGACTATGCCCAGAGACTGTTGCCCTTTGACCTGGGCCACCTCAAGCGCTACCGGTTCCGGTCCGGCATAGCCATGGGGATCGCCTACACCGTGGCCCGCAGCGGGTATACGGGCGAAGACGGGCTGGAGATCATCGTCCCAGCCGGCGTGGTCAAGATGGTCACCAGCAGCATTTTCAACATGGAGTCGAACGGCGAGAAGGCGATTACACCGGCTGGATTGGGGGCCCGCGATTCCTTGCGCCTGGAAGCGGGCATGCCGCTCTACGGTCATGAACTGAACGAAGACGTGGATCCGTTGACCGCGGGCCAGGGTTGGTGCGTGGATCTGGGGAAGGACTTCATCGGCGTCGAAGCCATGCGCAAGTTGCAGGCCGACGGGTTGAAGCGCAAACTCGTCGGCCTGGAACTGAGCGGACGGCGAATGGCGCGTCAGGGCTACCCGGTGTTGGTGTCCGGACGGACGATTGGCCAGGTCACCAGCGGGACGCTGAGCCCGACCTTGGGCAAGAGCATCGCCATGGCCTTTGTCCAGGCCGAACATGCGGAGTTGGGCACCGAATTGACCGTGGATCTTCGAGGCAGGCCCACCGAGGCTGCCGTGGTCAAGCTGCCCTTCTACAAACGATCGAAGAACTGAGTGGGTTGCACCGACCGCATGATCGCAGCAGCCCACCACCATGAGCTGGTTGAGATAGTGGCTCGCGCGGACCGCAACTTATCCGAGCCCCGACCGTGAGAGAGGGGACCAGAAACACCGCTCCCTTACGGTCGCGGCTCGGTTCGCAGGTACTATGGCAATCATGAAACACTGCCCTGGCACAGGGCACCTGACGGAGGCAATGAGTAGACGATGAGCGTTCCGGACGATCGACGATACGCTGAAACGCATGAGTGGTTCCTCCCCGACGGCGATCTGGTCATCGTGGGGATCACCCAATTCGCGGCTGACGAGTTGACCGACATCACCTATGTCGACCTCCCGGAAACAGGTGTCAAGGTGGAAGCGGGCGATCTGTGCGGGGAGATCGAATCGGTCAAGGCGACCGCCGAGCTGTTCTGCGCCCTGGCCGGCGAGATCACCGAGGTTAACGCCACACTGTCCGATCAGCCCGAGCTCATCAACCAGGACGCCCATGGCGAGGGTTGGATTTACAAACTACAACCGGCCGACCCTGAGGCGGTCGACCAACTCATGACCGCCAAAGCCTATCAGGAGTTTATCGCCCAGTAACCCGAAACCTGGGCGTGCTGGTCGCTGGCGACCGTAGCGCCCGGCGCCTCACCGGCCGGGAGAGGCGACGACCAATCGCAAGTGTAGTGATTCATCCTGATGGCATCTTCTCCGAGCCCCGACCGTAAGGAAGGGGGACATAGAAACCGCTCCCTTACGGTCACGGCTCGGTTAACAAAAGCGGCGGTCCTTATGAAACACTACACTGGCAAGCACGATCATCCCCCTGGCGGATGACAACGAACACGCGAGAGGAACGACTCAATGCTCGGCATCAAGGACAGCGAACACAGCGGACAGCCCGGAGACGGGTGGATCGGCCCGGCCCCGAGTATCGACACTCCGCCGCCCGGTCCGCGAGCGCGTTTGCTGATCGATCGTGATGAGCGATGCACGTCTCCGTCGAACACGCGCGACTATCCGCTGGTGGTCCGTCGTGCCTACGGCTCGGTTGTCGAAGACGTCGACGGCAACCGCTACCTGGACTTCGCCGCCGGCATTGCCGTTTGCTCCACGGGCCATAGCCATCCCAAAGTCGTGTCCGCCATCCAGGAGCAGGCCGCCTCGCTTATCCACATTTGCGGCAGTGACTTCTACTACGAGCCGATGATTCGACTCTGCGAGAAGCTCACCGCCATCACCCCGGGCGACTTCCCCAAGCGCGTGCTCCTGACCAACAGCGGGAGCGAGGCCGTTGAAGCGGCCATCAAGATGTGCCGCCGACATACCCACCGCAAGCGAATCATCGCCTTCTACGGTGCGTTCCACGGCCGCACCATGGGGGCCCTGGCCCTGACCAGCTCCAAAGCGACGCAGAAGGTCGGCTTCGGCCCGCTGATTCCGATGGTTTCGCACGTCCCCTACGGCACGCTGGACGCCCTCCGTGACACGATCTTCAAACAGCAACTCGATCCCGGCGAGGTGGCCGCCATCTTTGTCGAGCCCATCCAGGGTGAGGGCGGATACGTGTTCCCCGACGCATCGTTCCTGCCCGAGCTGCGGGCCCTGTGCGATGAACACAAGATCGTGATGGTCTGCGATGAAATCCAATCAGGAGCAGGTCGAACCGGCAAGATGTACGCCTGCGAGCACTACGACGTGGTGCCCGACGTACTCCTGACCGCCAAGGGCCTGGCCAGCGGCATGCCGCTCGGGGCCGTGGTCGCCAGAGAAACGGTCATGGATTGGCCGCCTGGGGCTCAGGGAAGCACCTACGGCGGCAACCCCATCTGCTGCGCCGCCGCCCTGGCTACCCTGGATCTGATCGAATCCTCCTTCATGAACAACGCCGCCACGCTCGGCCCGCACATGCAGAAGCGTCTCATCGTCATCGCGGAGAAGCGCAAGGTATTCGCCAACGTCCGCGGCCTGGGATTCATGGTCGCCGTCGACGTGGTCCACCGCCAGGGCGGCAAGCCCGACGCCGCCAAACGGTTGCGTATCTGCAAGGAAGCCTTCACTCGCGGTTTGATCTTGCTGCCCTGCGGCGACCACAGCATCCGTTTCTGTCCCCCGTTGTGCATCAATCAAACACAACTCGACGTGGGTCTCGACGTACTAGACGAAGCCATCGCCACCGTGACGCGGTGATGGCCTTACCTCGATGGCGAGCTGAGGTTCGATGAGCGTGCCTCTGGTGGCTTGCCCGCCGGTGCTCGCCCAGCTTGGCGTCCCATTCTCGTTAAACCGGGTGGCGCGCCGGGGCGACTGGCCGCTAGGGTGCGGTGGACTCAAGCCCGAGCGCGAAACGCGCAGCATCGATCAGCCGCGCAGTGTTGTCCAGGGGCAGCTCGTGATCGGCGCCAGTGACCGTTCGGAGGCGGGCGTCGATGCCCACACTCTTCAGAGCGCGATAGGCCTCCTCGCCCATCGGTCGCATACGATCGAACTGGTGGACAATGACGCACACCCGCACCGTGTCCCCGGATTGCGGGTTGCTCCATCTGTCTATCGTACGGGACGAATAGCCGGTGGCCTGCACCACGGCGCCGCAGAAGCGCTCGGGCGTATCGAGGAGCAAAGCCAGCGCCACCGACCCTCCCTGCGAATATCCTGCAAGGATGACGCGATGGTCGTCAATGGTGGCCCGCCGTTCGGCAAGTTCAATCGACTCCTGTAGCAGGTCGTGGAACGCAAGCAGGTCGCCGTGTCCCCCATGTCCTCCAGCGGTCGCCCATTGAAACGCGTGACCCTGGCCCCCGCCGCCGATCCGCTTGTTGCCACGCGGTGCCACGACCACGGCGCCGATGCGGTCTGCCGCTTGCTTCCAAGACCGTATATGACTGTGCGGATTCTCACCCAATCCGTGGAAGGTGATGATGAGTGGGGCCGCTGCTGTCTCATCCAGCCCTGGTGGAACATAGAGCACAATCGGTTCGTCGCCGGTTTTCCTTGCTCGTTCAAGCAGCTTGTCGAATCCAGGTAGTCTACGAACCTCCTCAAGAACCGGATCAGACCTCAAGCCTTGGACATCCGACCAGCCGAACTCCACCGACATACCCAACTGCTCGAGCGATTCCGCCTTGCGGCCCACGTGAGCCAGCGCCGTGGCACGGTAGTAACGGGACACCGGGTCATACGGCCGGAGATCGGTTATCTCCGCGTACAGCCGGACGGCTTCGCGCCAATCCTCGATAAAGCTCGCGCTGTCGGCCTTGGAAACCGCCTCCCAATACTTGCGTTGCCATTCGCTCCCCTGCTCGGACGTTCGTGCGTTGAACACGCCCAGCTTCGTGGCCAGCGGATACGAAACCGCGATGACGACGAGTCCGACTGCACCTGCCCAAAGCCAGCGACAGCTACCGACGTTCATGCTCGAGCATCCCCGGTCTGCAATCCATGAGCCTCGCCGTCTGGAGCCGCTTCGCTGTTCTGTCCGGTATCGCGTAGGTAGCTGTCAATCCCCCGCTCCTCCATCACCGCCAAGTCGTGAGGATGACAGGGAGGCTTGCCCCGGTTCAGCACGTTCGACCGCTCCATCTCACGCAACGTGTCGGCGAAGGCCTCCGGACCGAGCAGAACATCCAGATGCCGAACGTGATGGTTGTCCGGGAGGGCGTCCTCCCGGCGACCTGCCCAGAGCCCCAACTGCCCTCGGAGGATCTCGGGTGTGCGAGAGCCTTCCACCGCAGGAAATCATTCCAAAAAACTTGCCGTTCCGTCAGCCAACCTTGTATGATCTCCAGCCGTTGCGGTCCAGGATCGGTCGAACGGATCATTCCGACAGCATGGTCAGGAAGCGGCCCCAGCGCATCGGAGAGTGGCCGCAGACCTGTCTGCGTGCTCACACGCACAGGCAGATCGGGCCAGGGCCGCTCGCTCACGCTCGCGGTGCTGAGGAACGGGCCGCCTGATCCAGTGGGTCCGAGCGGGTGGCGGAAACCGTCGGAGTAAAGGAGATGCACTGGCCACTATGGCTTACACGAGTCGCACATCCGGTCGCCTGGTGGTGTTGGCCTGCCTGGCGGTCGTCCCGCTGGCGTGCAGCAGCAGGGAATCGCATTTCGTAGAGATCAGTTACACGCTGGAGCCCAGCAAGGCGCTGCCACCGGGACTGACCTCGATCGCGGTCCTGCCGGCTGAACTCGGGCCGGCCACCGATCCGAAGTGGTCGCAGCTCGCTTCCAACGTCGTGATCAACCTTCTGCACGAGGCCAACGCCCTCTCGGGTGTGGAGTTGACCGTCGTCGCCCGTGAGGAAACCAAAAAGCTGGTCGCCGAGGCCGACCTCGCCGCCGCGGGATTGATCCAATCTGATCACCCAGGGGCCGACGCCGTCCTGCACGAGATCGAGGGCATCGTCGTCAGCCGCATCGACGTGAAAGTGGAGACCCATCGTGGCCGTGAGCGAACTATCGACTCGATCAATTTCTCGGCCCTGACCGGAGATAAGAAACACCATCGCGGCCCCCTGTTCCACACCAGTGAAGTGGAGACCCTAAGCCGCACGATGACCGTTCACTCAACGTTCAAACTCATTGATGCCAAGACGGGCAAGGAATGGGAATCGAGTGTCAGCAAGCATCAGGGCACCGATGAGACGAGGGTTAGTCCGTTCTTCGGGTCCGGCAAGACCGAGGCCGACCTCACGCCGCGGGATCGCATCATCGGTACGCTGGTGGAGCGGGGTGCTCGGGAGTTCGTCGGCAAACTGGTGCCGCGAGTCGTCAGGCAACGGATCACGCTCAAATCCAGCAGCCACGATGATTGCGAGGCGGGCGTCAGACTGTTGCGGGCGGACATGTACGAGGAAGCCCTGGCCCGATTCAGGGCGGCCCTGGCGGACGACCCCAATGATCACCGGGCCCTGTTCGCCGCCGGCGTCACCTGCGAGCTGATGGGCCGCTACGACGAGGCCCTGCGATACTACCGCCTGGCCTGTGCCGAGGACGATAAGGATGAGTATTTGGAGAACAAACAGCGCCTTGCAGCCCACCTCGATCGCATTCGCCGCGAGTAAGGGGGGTGTGGCACCGGTTTTCAACCGGTGGGTTTTACAGGTTCCAAACCTGTGCCACAAGGCTGCTGGTCCACCCGGGCGGTCGAAGGGCGATCCCGCGCGGGGTCTGCCACTAACCGAGTGCGGCGGTGATTGTCTGACTGGTTGAGACGTGAGCATGAGACGGCGTGTGGCACCGGTCTGCAACCGGTGAAGGACACCGGTTGCAAACCGGTGCCACACTCATAGCTGCTGAGGAGTGCCTTGAATGAACAGCAAAATGGTGATTCGCTCGGTAGGGGCGATGATGGTGGTTCTGACGTCGATGGGGACGGCCGGGGGCCAGGAGATCGAAGCCGCCCAGAACAAGCTGCTGGCCAAGCGGGCAGCCGAGGCCGACGCCTACCGAAAACTGGCCGAGACGATCAAGGGCGTGCAGATCAACTCCGAGACGTACGTGCGCGATTTCGTGGCCGAGTCGGACGAGATCCGTGCAGACGTCGACACGCTGGTCCGGGGGGCTCGACTCGGCCAACCGACCTACTACGAGGACGGGGTGTGCGAGATTCCCGCCGAAGTGACGGTTGCAAAGGTGATCCGTGAGCTCACCGCCATCCACACGCGTCATTACAAAGGCCATCGAGTCAGGGGCACGGACTTCGAGCAGATCAAGGAGTACATCAAGAAGGATATCATCCAGGTTGTTGGGATGGGTGCCCCTCGGCCTGACTTGCCGCCTAATCTGCCGGAAGGCGTGGAGGAGATCATCACCCAGGTGAACGTGGCCCCGGCGAAATTCGCTCGCATCCCCCCAATCTGGAAATCGATTCCCCCGCAGGAGCGACTCAAGGCGGGGCGTGCCGCTACCCTGGACGCTCAGCGTAAGCTGCTCGAACGGATCAAGGGCCTGCGACTCAACTCGGAGACGCTGGTCAAGGACTTCATCACCGAATACGACGAGATTCAAGTCAACGCATCGGGGATAGTCGTCGGGGCCCGCGAGGTCGCCAAGTACCACCATGAAGACGAACTCATCGTGGAGGTGACCATGGCCGTGTCCGTCGAGTCGGTCATCACCACCATCAAGGAGCTTCACACGCGCCACTATCGCGGCAAGCGAGTCACCGGCACGGACATCATCAATCTGAAACGCAGTATCAAGAAGGACACTTTCGAGGCGACTGGTTCCGGTGTGCCGGGCGCTCAGTACATTCGTCAGGCCTCGGCGAGCGCGGGTTCGCCGGTGGCGGATTGGGCGACGGAGCGGATTACCGCGACCGGGCAAGGTGTCGATCCGGAGATTCAAACACCGCAGGGTCGGCTCAAGGCAGCGCGAGCCGCGGAGTTGGATGCCAAGCGGAAACTGCTCGAATACGTGCATGGCCTGCGCATCGATTCGACGACCCTGGTTCGCGATTTCGTGACCCAGTACGACGAGATCGGGGCCCAGCTCACCAGCGTTCTGGTCGGATCCGTGGTGGAGAGCACTACCTGGGAGGGCGATGTCGCCACCGTGACCGTAAGCCTGGCGGGGATGGAAGTGTGGTCGGTTATTCATCAGCAACTGAGCGTCCTGAAACGCCGGTAGAGCCGACTGAAACTCGTGGGCTAAGGTCCGGCCCCACAGGTTGCAAACCTGTGCCACAAGCGGGCCGATATCTGGAGAGACGTAATGACAAAACGACTTGGCAAGAAGTTGGGCGGGGCGATCAGTTTGCTGGCCCTCTTGGCCGGCCTGCTGCCCGCCGGTTGCCGCAGCGAGGTGCATACAACCTCCACCGTAACCGTTCATGAGGAGAGCCAGCCGGAAATGGTCTCGCCTGGGGAGATGGTGGTCGAATAGCCGGCGCGCCGTCCCGGCGCAGCCAACCCGCACAACGGATTCGGTATGCAAAAAATCGTTAGCGTGTGCGGTGCTCGGCCGAACTTCATGAAAATAGCGCCGTTGGTGCGCGCCTTTCATGCTCGAGGAGGAATCGAATCCATCCTGGTGCATACCGGTCAGCACTACGACGAACGCATGAGCCGTCTGTTCTTCGATGAGCTCGACATCCCCAAGCCTGACCTGAATCTGGAAGTCGGGTCCGGCTCCCACGCTCAACAAACCGCCGAGATCATGAAACGTTTCGAGCCGGTGCTGGTGGAGCATCAGCCCGACTGGGTCGTCGTGGTCGGCGACGTCAACAGCACCATCGCCTGCGGACTGGTGGCGTCGAAGTTGGGCATCGGGCTGGCCCACGTCGAGGCGGGTCTGCGCAGCTTCGATCGCTCGATGCCCGAAGAGATCAACCGCGTCCTGACCGACACGATCAGCGATCTGCTATTTGTCACCGAATCGAGCGGGATGACCAACCTGCTGGCCGAGGGCGTGGCTCGTGAGAAGATTCACTTCGTGGGGAATGTGATGATCGATACCCTGCTCACCCACCGCGAGCGGGCGGAAGACTCGACCATCCTGGATGAGCATAATCTGACCCCGGGGGGCTACGCGGTGGTGACCCTGCATCGGCCGAGCAATGTGGACGACGCTGCGGTCTTCGGCTCGATACTCGATGCATTGGAGGAATTGGGTCGGGAGCTCGATATTGTCTTCCCCATGCATCCCCGAACACGGAACAACTTGGCGACCCTGGGTCTGGAGACGCGGGCTCGCGGTATGAGCAATCTACGCATCCTCGACCCATTGGGTTATCTCGACTTCCTCCAGTTGATGTCTCAGTCGAGTCTGGTGTTGACGGATTCAGGCGGGATGCAGGAGGAAACGACCATTCTGGGCGTTCCTTGTCTGACGCTGCGTCACAATACCGAGCGGCCGGTGACTATTGAATGCGGAACCAACCGGCTCGTTGAGCCACGTAAGGAGGCCATCCTCGAGGCCTACGCGGAGGTAAAGGCTCACCCTCCCGACACCACCCGCAAACCGGAACTGTGGGACGGCCGAGCCGGCGAACGGATAGCCGCGATCCTCGCCAGTTCACGCCACTAACCGGCCGTTGAATCCGCAGCGCCCGGTGATTGCAGGAACTGTTGATCGGGGCAAGTAGTGTGAGCAGGCCAACGAAGATGTCGTCCCCGCTGCGCCGAGAGCGCCGGGCCCGACCCCCGCCCACGAATTGCATCTCCTCGCTATTCGTGCGTGCAGTGTGGATGCTGATGACTGTTGTGCCAGCGGTGTGTGTCGCATCCGAGCCCGAGGCTGAACATTCCCCGATCAACCTCGCCCTGGGTAAGCGCTACTCACTGAGTCCACCGCCTTCCTACGCGCCATGTACAGATGACGGCGACTCCGCCCAGTTGACCGATGGAATCGCCGCCGGGTGCAATTGGTTACAACAGAGCACGGTGGGCTGGCGCTCCCCGAAGTCGCCTCCGACGGTGGTCATTGATTTGGGAGCGGTTGTACCCATCGACGATGTTCACATCCACAGCATCGGTGGCGGTCGAGCAGGGGTTCATTACCCATCGCAGATCCTGTTGATGGTCAGCGATGACGGGACCACGTTTCACTTGGCCGGCGGAACCGACGCCTTCGATCTTCCGCACGATCGCAGAGAGGGAGCCAAAGCTCCACGCATTCCTCATGTCTTCTCATTGACGAACCTCAAGACACGCGGACGATTCGTGAGCCTCACCTTCGAGCCGGATGGTGCCTATCTGTTTCTGGACGAGATTGAAGTGCATCAAGGTACCCGCGATCCAGCCGGCGTCATGTTCGAGGCGAACAATCGCTTTGGCCGTGATCGAGCAAACTCCCTGCTATCCGTGGTGCGCACCCGGTCGCGGGCGATCTCTGCGTTGCGCAACCTATCAGACCATATGGAGGGAGCAGACAATCCCGAAATGGTCGCCGCGGCTGGTGTGCTTGGTGAGCGAGCGCGGTCGAATGTGATTCTCCGTATCGACGCCTGGGACGAGTTGGAGCGGAGCGTGGGCGCGCTTCGCGGGAGGTGGCTTGGGCTACAGGCGGGCGGGCGCCTTCGTTGGCGCGTCGTTGACCCGATGATTCAGCCTCGTCCCGGTGATGCCTGGATGTTCACCGAACCGGCGAGTGAATCATTGGAAATTCGATGCTGGCAGGGCGAGTATGAGTCGGCCGCGGTTTCACTGGTCAATGCGAGCGCAGCGACGGTGCGGGTGCGTGTCGCCGCGTCACCGCTACGAGGTCCGGATGGGAAGAGTCACGACACGCGCTCGATGCTGACCCTTCGACGTGCCGTTTTCGTCGAGGGCCGACGCGTCGGCCTCATCGGCGACGCCCTGGTCCGAATTCCTGATCGCGGTTTCGACCTCGCCCCCGGGCAGGTCGGACAAGTTTGGATCACGTTTCACGATCCGAGCCTGCAATCTGGAACCTATGAATTTGCCCTGGCTATCAGCGCCACAGATCGGGCCACGACCTCCCATGACCGTCCACAGGTGGTTCGTGGGACCATCCACATTGATCCAATCACGCTGTTGCCGGGCGATACGCGGCCGGCGCTGCGATCGTGTGCGTGGGCCTACGTTCGCAAGGCTGAAGCCACGCGCCAGGCCGCCGCGGAAGCGGTCGCCGACCTCCAACGGCACTACACAGGCGTCTTCGTGGTTGATCCGGCCAATATCCCGTTCCCGAAACGGGCGGCTGATGGAACGCTGGCCATAGATTTCGCCAAGCATGATTCCATGGTCGAACTCTACCGAGGAGCGGATCAGCTGCTGTTCTTTTGGGGAAGGAGCGGCTCGAAGCCGGCGCTGCCCCAGCTCGGACGAACGATGACACCGGCGTGGCAACGCGCCGTGGCCGAATGGCTGAAACGATGGGTGGCTCATCTGGCCGATCTGGGTATCGGATACGATCAATTCGCCATGTATCCATACGATGAGACGCTTTCCGAGGAGTTCTACTTGCTCGCCAGGTTCATCAAGGAATCGGTGGATCCTCAGATTCGCATCTACGCCAACAGCCGCGGCAAGAAGGGCACGCACGAGATGGCACGTATCGAGCCCTACATTGACATCTGGTGCCTGCCGGACCGCCCTTATCAATACCATGATCCTTCGGATCGGCGGCCGGTCCGGCCGGGGGCCACGATATGGACCTATTCCACCCGCGGGCCGGGCAAGGCGAATCCACCCTACAGCTACTACCGCCTGCAAGCCTGGCGGGCATTTGAACGCGGGGACACCGGTTGCGGATTCTGGGTTTACGCGGACCCGCGGCCCGGCGCCGGCAGCCTGTGGAACGACTTCAACACACAAGTTGGTCGCTACGGCGTCGTATACGGTGCATCAGGAAGCCCGGTGCCCACCGGTACCGAGGGGATTGTTCCCAGTCGCCGATGGGAAGCGTGGCGCGATGGGATCGAGGATTATGAGTATCTGCATCGCTTGCAGTCATTGATTGACCGATCCAAATCCACAGGAGTACGGAAGGCCATCGTGGAGCAGGCGGTGGTGATCTTACGCGACGCCGTTCAGGCCGTCTTGTCACGCCCAGACGATTCCGACACCGTCCAGCAGGCCCGGCAGCAGATCAGCGAGGCCGTCCTTGCCCTGGAGAATGCAGCCAACGCAGGATAGGCTGCTGGGGCCAGCCCGCGACTCGCGTTAACAAGACTGGTGCCGGGACGTCATAGGACGTATTGTGCATAGCACGATAGCCGTCGGAGTTTAGCGTTATGAATCGCATACCAGTCGCCTGCCTCATCGTACCACTCTTGCCGATCGTAGCCGCCGTAGCAGGACCGCCCGAGGAACGCGACCACGCGTCGCGTCAGGCCCACGGACCCGGAGAACGAGATACGCTGCCCTCGGTCATTCGGGTAGCGGGCTCGGATGATGGATTGTCATTCTCCGATTCCGGGAAGGTGTTCCTGGGCAATGCCGCCGCGCCAGCTCTGATCCAGCTACCGAATGGTCATCTGATTGCGGTATTCGACTACCTACGCGGCCCGCCCGGCAAGCAAACCGTGGTCATGGGCGTGTCCCGATCGACCGATCGCGGAAAATCCTGGTCACGACCCATGCCCCTGCGTCTCTCGTCGCAAAGGGGTGGACCGATCCGAGGCCGGCACGGTGAGCTGGTCCCGCTCGCTGAGGGATGGTTTCGACTCTACTTCACCGCCGATTCCGAGCCCGCCCGAGACCCCGGTGAGAGGCAGTCCGAGGGCGCCGTCGTCATTCGATCGGCCGTGACACGCGACGGCATGCGGTATCATTTGGACGATTCTGTTCACGCTCGGCTGACGGATGGGGTCGACGTACATTCGACGGGGGTGGTGATCGAGGGACGCGTTCACCTGTTTGCGACGATGATGTCCGATGCCCGGTCAAGCCAGGGGGTTGAGTCGCTCACCCGGCATCTCGTGTCTGACGACGGGCGTCGCTTCAGACCCGTTGCCCATGAGTCGCCGGCCAACGTCGACTTCATCGGCTCCATCGTGCAGATCGGCGAGCGACTGCGTGCCTATGTCTCCGATAGTCGGGGAATCCGCTCACTGGTTTCCGAGAACGGAATCGATTGGACGCTCGAAGCGGACGTGGGCCTTGCCGGTGGTTCGGACCCGGCCGTGATTCTGATGGCCGACGGTGGCTACCTGATGCTCTACGTGGACGACGGCCGTTCCGCATCCGATGGGAAATCAGATGCTTCGCCGGAGCTGGTTGTCGCGGATGACTCTCAAACGGGCGGGTGGGATCTCGTCGAGATTGATGTTGAGACCTCGCCCGGTGTCGATCCTGACCGCGCGGACGCGGACGAAGGCGCCGAGGCATCACAGTCCGATCTACTCATCGCCCTGACAAGCGGTGAACAGTCCGAGCAATCCGTCGCCCTGATTATCAGTCTCTTGACGCCCACGGGCTCGATTCCAGGGGACGAATCGGAGTCGACGGAAGCCTCCGGCGACCTAGCGCCAACCGTGCCAGCAAGTGCGTCAGATCGCCCGGTGGAGTTCGATGAAGCGTTGGGCGTTCCGTTACCCAATTTTGAGATGCGCGTGGACTACGTGGCATGGTATCGTGAGCATAGCGGGATGCCGTCGGACAACGCCTACTCCTTCTACGGCGAAATCATACCCGACTTCTTCGATGAGTGGGAATGGCCGACTCCGCGTAATATGTACTATGACAAGAGCTATGAAGCCCCGCCGGGGCCTTGGAATCCCGCGGATCATCCCGAATGGGAGGCCTCGTTTCACGAGTACGAGGCACTTCGCAGACTCTACGCCGAGGCCGCTCGTCATGAAGGCTACGCCAATCCCATCACTTTTTCACCCGAGGCCGAGGCGGATTCCGAAGACGGCAGGCCCCTGCTCATCGAGATGCTGTTGCCCAGCCTGCGAGGGCACCGGCACATGGCCAAGGTGAACCTGGCCGATTCGTGGCGCACGGACGAAGAAGGCCACGTGTCGTCGGAGCGCATGCTGGAGGCTTGGGAGACGACGTTGCGATCCGCGAACCACCTCAATCAGGGCACTACGCTCATCGAACACCTGGTAGCCGTAGCCGAACAGGGTCTCGTACAGTCCAATGCCCGGTGGGCGTTGTCCCATGGCGTCTTTTCCGACGACGAACTTGAAGCAGCGCTGGATACCTTGTTGGAGTTCGACCGCGGCGTTGACGATCCGACCCGCTGGGTCCAGGGCGAGTACGCAGCGGCCATGGACGCGCTGCAATACATCTTCACCCCCGCCGGCGCCGACGGACAGCCACAGCTCAACCGCAAGCGAGTTGAGGCCATTTCCGAAATCGCCTTTGGAGATATGGATGACCTGCTGGATATGGGGCCGGAAGATGCGTGGGAGAGCCTGGATGTGTTCGGTGAACACTACCGCGAGCTGGCCGACGCGATGCGGACCGGGTATCCCGAGGTGCGTTCCGAGGATCTCGATCGCTTGCACGAGCGTAACGTTGACCGAACGCCGTTGACCCGCTTGATGCTCCCGAGTCTCGGTCGGGTTTATAAGCTGCGAGTCCGAAACGAGACCGCCCGTCGGGCCACACAACTTTCGTACGCCTTGCATGTATTCGAGGCCCGATACGGTCGTTGGCCCGAGTCGCTGGACGAGCTCCCCTCCGAGTATGGTGAACGCATGAGAACGGACCCCTTCACGAACCGCGCCTTCGGTTACCGGGTCACGGAACAGGGTCCGATTCTCTATTCGCTATCCGAAAACGGCCGGGACGACGGCGGCATTCACTCCCCGCGCTGGGACGACGGTATCGATGATACAGCGTCAGACGACTACGTCTTCTGGCCGCCACAAGAAAAGCGATGAGCTTCGATTTTGAGAGCAAGCGCGACATCGTCCGCGTGAACAATGATGAGACCGACGAGTGGGAGGAGACCTGGACGGGTGATTTCATCTTCGAGAACGAGTGGCAATCGTTTTCGGACGAAGAAGGATCGAACGCTGGAGTTGACCAGCGCTGTTTCGCCCTTGCAGGGCTTGGTGTTTGTGATCGTGATTACCCAGGGCGGCGCTGCGCGGGTGAGGCCGCTTCGCTCTGCCCTGGGCTGATCTGTTGAGGCCCCTTTGGGGCAAAGTACAGACATGGCCAGCCCCAGACGAAGCCCTTCGGGGCGAAAAGCTTTCGTGACCTTGCTCGCCCCCAAGGGCTCGACCCAGCCCCGAAGGGATCAGCGTAGCCCCAATGGGGTCAGCGTAGCCCAAAGGCGGCTGGCATAGCAGCCCGTTGAAAAACGCCACTACGATAATCGGCAGTCGAAAACCCGCGCCCTGAGCCAGCCAGTAGCGCTGGTACGGTCGGCGAGGCGCCGGGCGCTAGTTTTTCAACGGACTGATAGCCCCGAAGGGGCGGCAACATATCAGCCCAGGGCAGAGCGCAGCGCCGCCCTGGGTAGACATGGCCGCCACGGGACGAAGCCCTGACAGGGCGAAACGATACGGAGGCCCGCATGTCGCAGTCTTTGGTCAAGAACCTGGTCCATCTTGTGTACAGCACGAAACATCGCAAACCGTGGATTCCCGCCGAGACCCGCGACGGACTCTATGCCTACCAGGCGGGGATACTCAAACGATGGAACAGTCCCGCGCTGGTCATCGGCGGCGTGGCGGATCACGTTCACGCTTTCAAAGAACCATCCCCTGATGAGAATCGTCGAAGAGGTCAAGAAAGGGAGTTCCAAATGGATGAAGGCGGACGGTCCTAACCCGCATATTTCATGAGGCGACGTGAGCGTTGCCAGTCGGTGTAGTGTGCGACGATCGTCGGATTGGCGGTATGGTCCACCGTGGTCGGCGCAGAAAGCCCCCTTTCCCCCACGGCGATTTC
>JADFPW010000041.1 GCA_022562105.1 Planctomycetota bacterium | reverse complement strand
CAGCGATCTTAGTGGCCGCTTGCTTGGCAGTCCGTCGCGTCATGGTTCTGGATCCACATCGTCGCCGCGATTCCGATCGCCGCCGGGCCTGGCAGTCGCACTGTTGAGACCGAAGAAGGTCACCGCCGTGCTCCCATAGCGCCTGCGCTCGATGACGCGGCTGCCCGAGGCGAACGACTCCGGGTAGGTGACCGTGGCCTCGTGATGAACGACGGCCACAGCGTCGGCAGCCCAAAGTCGCTGGCAGATGCAGCGCTCGAACAGGCCATGCATCAGGCCGGACGGCGAAACGTCTCTCGAATCACCATAAGGCGGGTCGAGGAAGATGAGATCGTATGCGGATCCGATCACCGGAGGCTCAAGCGAGGCATGCCACGCGTCCACAACGACCACGCTCAGTTCCGGTCCGGCGTTCAAGGTCACCAAGTTGCCCCGCAGCACCTTGAGAGCTTCGGCGTCCGACTCGAAGAACCGGCACCGGGCGGCTCCGCGAGAAACCGCCTCGAGTCCCAGGCTTCCACTGCCGGCGAAGATGTCAGCGACCGCCATAGCGGGCAAGCTGCCCGGCAAACCGTAGTACGAACCCAGCACCGAGAACACCGCTTCCTTGACCCGGTCGGTCATCGGCCTGGTGGTCGCCGGTCCGGGGACACTCAGCCGCCTGGATCGCCAACGGCCTGCGATGATCCGCACGCAGGGGACGCCCTTGTTCCTCGGCGGCCGTTTCGTCATGGTGCGTTGCGTTCGAGCCCGGGTCATCGTCCGCCGATCCATCGACCGGCCGTCGCTGCAACTGTGCGAGCCGAGCCGGTCGCCGTTGGCCGGAAGACCGGCAGATTCTCGGTGCAGCGACCGTTCACACGCAGAGCGTTGCTGCCGGCCGAGGCTGACCCTATAATGATCGCTCCCGTACCTTCGCGGGTCAAAGGTCAAAATGAATCATGATTACGATCGCCTGCGACCATTGTACGGCCGTGTGCTGCAAGTATCTGGCCCTCCCCCTCGACGAGCCGGAGACGCCTCGGGATTTCGATGATATTCGTTGGTATCTCATGCACGAGGGGATCACCGTGTTTGTGGAGGACGGCGACTGGTACGTCCAAGTCCAGACCACGTGCCGCAACCTCCAGCCGGACAGTCGATGTGGAATCTACGAGACGCGACCCAAGATCTGCCGCGAATACAAGGCCGGCGACTGCGACTACACCTCGGGCGACTATGGGTACGACCATCTCTTCACCCACCCGGATGAGATCGTCGAGTATGCCCGCGACCAAGCCAAGAAGGCCCGGGCCTCGACCAGGGCGAAGAATCGCCGACGCCCTCGACCCGGTTCACGATCGACCGGGCTGCCAGCGAGGGCGGGGAGTTGAATACCGTGACCGCGATCCCGATCCACGCCACCAGAGCCGAGAGACTCACGTGAAGTTTCAGCCACCCAAAGGCTGTCGCGACTTTTATCCGGCCGAGATGCGATTGCGCGAGTGGCTCTTCGAGCGCTGGCGACGGACATCAATCCGCAATGGATTTGAGGAATACGACGGGCCGATCTTCGAGTCGCTCGATCTCTACCGAGCCAAGAGCGGCGATCAGATCGTTTCCGAGCTGTTTCACTTCGTCGATCGCGGCAACCGGGAGTTCGCCCTTCGGCCAGAAATGACTCCCACGCTGGCCCGGATGGTGGCCGCCCGTGCCCCATCCATGCCCAAGCCGATTCGTTGGTTCTCCATGCCGCGGCTCTGCCGGGCGGAGCGTCCGCAGCGGGGCCGATTGCGCGAGTTCTTCCAATGGAACGTCGATGTCATCGGGGAGGATCAGCCGATCGCCGACGCCGAGTGCATCTTCGTGATGATCGACTTCCTGCGCGACGTGGGTCTCACCCCCGATCAGGTGGTCTTGAAAATCAATTCGCGCCACCTGGTGGTTGCGATCCTGCAATCGGCGGGCTTCGCCGAGGAGCAGATGACCCCAGTGCTGGCCGCCCTGGACAAGCGCGATCGGCTGTCCGCCGATGCGTTCGCCGAGCACGTGGGCGGCTTGGGCATCGATGCCCGACAGCGGGAGACGCTCATTCATCTGGGGGACGCCGCCGGTCCCGACGGTCTGGAGCGAGTTGGCAAGCTCGCCGGCAACTCGTCCGACGCCCGGCAGGCGTTGGCGACGCTGACCGAGGTATTCGCCTTGCTCACCTCCATGGGGGTGGCTGAGTATTGCACGTTCGAGATGAGTGTGGTTCGCGGATTGGCCTACTACACCGGCGTGGTATTCGAAGCGTTCGGACGAGGGGGATTGCAACGAGCTATTTGCGGCGGCGGGCGGTATGATCGATTGGTCAGCGATCTGGGCGGCCCGCCGATGGGTGGAGTCGGGTTCGCCACCAGCGATGTAGTCATGCTTGACGTCTTAGACGAGTTCAATCTGCTCCCCGACGCCGCCGAGCCTCGCGGATTGTTCGTCATCGACGCCGGACCCGACTGCTTTGATCGTGTATTGCGGCTGACCGGCGAGCTGCGCCGGCGTAACCACCCGGCGATCTATTCATACAAGCGACAGCCACTGTCCAAGCAAATCAAGCAAGCGGTAGGACGACGGGCGGCGCGAGTGATTATCGTGGAAGAACCGGATGCCACGGCCGAGCGGGTAGCGGTCAAGGATCTCGACACCGGCGTGCAGCGGAGTATCCTCGTCGAATCCTTGTTGGCCGATCCGTTTCAAGCGCTGGAAGACGGTCCATGAGTCGGCGCCACATCCATTATGAGGCCGCGTTCGAGGACTATCTACGATCCCAGGGTACGCCCTACTTGGCGGTCGATGAGAAGAAGCGAGCCATCTTCTCCGGTGCCAAAGTCAAGTCGTTCGACTTTCTGGTCTACCGTCCCAACGGCTGCACATGTCTGATCGATGTGAAGGGTCGCAAGTTTCCCTCGGGATCGGGCACGTCCAAGCGATACTGGGAGAACTGGGTCACCCAAGACGATCTGGACGGCTTGGGCAAGTGGCAGGACGTCTTCGGGTCGGGGTTCGAGTCCGCCTTGGTCTTCGCCTATTGGCTGGTGGGAACTCCCGATCGTTACCCCACCACGCGGATCCACCCCTTTCGCGGCCAGTACTATGCATTCATGTATGTTTCCCTGGACGCCTATCGGCAACATTGTCGCGTTCGCTCGCCCAAGTGGAAAACGGTCACCGTGCCCGGCCGGACCTTCCGTGACTTGGCGGTGCCCATCCAGGCGACCTTCGACGTGGCGGATAATCCTGCGGCCATCAAGCCGATGAGGGACCAAGGCCACCGAGATGCCCGATCGCTGGGATAAGGGCGACGACGACCGTCGGCCCAGCGCATGAACAAGGCGGGCCGAAGCGTCGTGCTCCGACCCGCCGGATTGATGGTAGAGTGGCTGGTCTGATCCGGCTAGGCGAACGGTGCCTAGACGCCGAGCAGGGACAGCAGTCGAGCCCCTTGTGCGTTGGATATGCCCAGCATGGCGATTCCTGCTTCCATCAGCACGGATTGCTTGTTCAGCGCGGCGGTGGCTGCGGCGAAGTCGACTTCACCAATGGTGCTGCGGGCCGCGGTCAATCCCTCGGCGGTGGCGTTCAGACTGTTGATCGACGACTGGACCTGGTATTTCTGGAAACCGCCGATACGTCCCCGAGCGACGGCCACGTCCTCAATGGCCGCTCGGACAATGGCGACGGACTCGGCCTTGTCCTTACTGACGGCAAAATCCCCGGAACTCACCAGTTGAGAGAGTACCCCCCCGGCGTCTGCTCCGCCGAGGTGTCCGGCCGAGAGCGAACTGATTCCGATTGTGGATCTCGTGGTAGCGGTGGTTCCGAGCTGGAACGTCAAACCTCCTGCGGCCTTGACGGTGAACACCGTCGCCTCGCCGGCCTCGTCAAAACTCGTTCCCAGGGAAAAGCTCAAACTCAATCCACCGGCGGAGTAGAACACTTCCGTTCCATCAGCGGTGACTTGCTGTCCATTGAGCGTTACCACCGCATCGGTTCCCTCGGTGCGGGTGATTCCGGAGGTCATCGACCCCGAACCGCTTAGATTCCCATCTCCGGAAAGCACGATGACCTCTACAAACTGGTCGCTGCCCACGCCCGTTGACACCAAGTCCACGCCGCTCCCCGAAATGTCCGTGGTGACCCCCGTTTCCGCTGAAGCGTTGTTGATTGCGGCCACGATGGCCGCCTCGTTCATGCCCGCCGTTAGGTTGATGGTCTTGGACCCCAGCGCACCGGAGACTTCGATGTCCGTATTCGCGAATAGCGTGCCTGACTCACTCAACGTGAAGAGCGTGCCCCTGGCTACGGCGGCAGTCGTGTCCACCGAAGCGGTAATCTCGATGTCAGAGGTGCTCTGACTACGCGTGAAGACGTTCAAGGCGTTTATCGTGTTCACCGTGGGGACCACGGCTTGAATGGCCTGGGATCCGTTGAGCAGTTGCTTACCGTTGAATGTGGTGGTAGTGACGATTCGGTCGATCGAGGCGATGGCGGCATCGATCTGGGCCTGGTTGGCGGCGATCTCCGAGGAGGTGAGACCTCCGCTGCTGGCCGACGCCACGACCAACGTCTCAATCTCGATCAGCAGGGCAGACACCTCGGCCAATCCGCCTTCAGCCACGCTGAGCATGGCATCGGCCCGCTCGGCATTGTCCAGGGCGGCGTTGGCGGCCGTCAAGTCGGCCCCCAACAATTCGTAGGCGATCAATCCAGCCGGATCGTCCGAGGCTTTGTTGATCCGTAAGCCGGTGGAGAGCTGTAGCATCGTGTTGGCCAGGTCATCCGACCTCTTGTTCACAATGTGCAGCAACGACAATGCGTTGGTACTGGTGATTGTAAGACCCATGACTCTATCCTTTCCGGTTGATGTGGGGGATCGAATGTGCAACCGCTGGTATGACCGTAGAATACGGCGAACGAGCGTGCAAAGCGGCAGGTCAAGAAAAACGAAGGCCACGATTCTGCCTTCCGCAGGTTCGGTCTTCTCGGGCGATCAGCACATTTTGCGAGTTGGTGATTTGGTGATCTGGTGATTGGACGATTCGAACCCAATCACCAAATCACCAGATCACTTGACACCCACGGCGACCGCAGCCGACAATCGCAGCCCCATGCCTCCTCGCAAGAAGAATCGCCAGGGCGTCCGGAAAGAACGGGTCGCTTTTCGCGGGAACCGTTCCGCGCCGGCGCGCCAGAAACACTGGACGCGCCTGGCCCGAGATGAAGGGATAGATGAACTGGATACCGAGACCAGCGAGTCGGTGGTGGCCAAGGGAGCCCTGTCTCGCAGGCGCACGGTAATCGTGCCAGACGATCAGACTGGCGACGATCACGTCCGAAAACTGCTAGAGGGTACGGTGGTAGTCATGCGCGGCCGAATCGCGGAAGTCGATGTGGGCGATGGCGTATGGCCTTGCACCATACGGCGCGTACTACGGACCCGGCAGATCAAGGAGCGTCATCCGGTGGTCGTGGGGGACCGGGTGCGGTTTTCCGTAGTGCATCATGGGGAAGGCATCGCCGACGAGGGGGTGATCGAATCGGTGCGCTCCCGGAGTAGCGAATTGAGCCGCCGGTCGGGCCGACGGGTACACGTGATAGCCGCCAACGTGGATCAGGTGCTCATCGTCAGCTCCGCCGCCGCGCCCGAGCCCAAACCCCATTTGATCGACCGATACATCGTCGCCGCCCTGGCTGGCGGCATGGAACCCGTAATCTGCCTCAACAAGATTGACCTGATTCCGACCGCTGACGCCGGCGATCTGTTGCCACGATACCGGACCCTTGGATACCTTACGCTAGCCACCAGTGCCGTTACCCGGAATGGGATCGACGAGTTGGGAAAGCTGTTGGCCAACAAGTCAACGGTAGTGGCAGGCCAAAGCGGCGTGGGCAAAAGCTCGCTGGTCAACGCAATCGAGCCGGGGTTGAACCTCAGGGTGGGCGAGATCATCGAGCACACCTCCAAGGGTCGGCACACGACGTCGACGGCTCGCCTCTGGCCGTTGCGGTCGGGAGGCTACGTGGTGGACACGCCGGGCATCAAATCGTTCGACGTGTCCATCGTTCCCAAGCCCGAATTGGAAATGTACTTCGAGGAGTTCGTCGAGCGGGTGGCGGGCTGCAAGTTCGGTGACTGCACGCATATCGACGAAACCAACTGCGCGATCAAGGCGGCGGTCGATGCCGGCGACATCCATCCGGATC
Organism: Planctomycetota bacterium; assembly: GCA_022562105.1. Lineage (GTDB taxonomy): Bacteria > Planctomycetota > Phycisphaerae > UBA1845 > UBA1845 > JADFPW01. The sequence continues at coordinate 11,225 of JADFPW010000041.1, read as the reverse complement.
GTTACGCGAGCTACGTCCGCCTGTACGAGGAGCCGACCACCTGACCACCCTCTGTCGATTTTCGATTGTCGATTTCCCGCTCCCTCCGATGCCAGTCCCCGGCCGGCATCCGCCCAGCCAGAGTCAGCGAGCAAGCCTTGGATCGCGACACCGGAACGTAAAACAGTTCCGGCGCGTCGTGCATCCGCGATCCACGCTCCGCGGTGGCTCATTTCTCGCAAGTCCGCTGGTCCCACTGGTGCAGTGTTTCATAAGTACCGCCGTTCTTGTTAACCGAACCGCGACCGTCAGGGAGCGGTTTTTCTGTCTCCCTCCCTCGGGGTCGGGGCTCGGATAAGATACAAACCCCGTGATCAACTACACTAGAGCACGATCTCGAAACCCTCGAATGTGGGTGGGCCCAGGTGAGTGCCTTGTGGGGAACGAGCTTGGGCATGGGCCTTGCGAAAGACCTCCGATTCCGTCCAGGCCTCAAATGATTCGCGGGAGTCCCACTTCGAGTGCGAGACAAAAAGCGTGGCCCCATCGCTGGTCGGGCCGCGTAGCAAGTTGAACTCACGGAACCCCGGGACGCCATCGAGATAGGAATCGCGATTCCGCCAGGAAGCCTCGAAGTCATCCTCTCGCCCGACGGCGATTCGAAAACGATTCATGGCCATGAACATCGCCAAGACTCCCTGTTGGTTCGTGACTCCTCGGACGATGCCTCGCGGCGAGCGACTACGCTGGGAGTCCCGGCGGCAAGATGCGCCCTTGCCCGGGCAACGCTGAACGGGCATAGCGGGCGCGCTGCGGTCATTTGTCCCGCCTGCGGCTTCGGGGACGGCGAACCGGGAGGCCAGGCCCGAAGCGGCGGGCCGCCGCTAACGGTTGAAGTTCACCACGTCGTCGGACGAGCCGTAGAGGGCATCCTTCCCCGCGGCAATCAGGATGAAGCTATCGCGGCGGACCGGTTTGGTTGTGGTGTTCACCGTCGGCACACCGGCGTCCAAGGTTGATTGGTAAGCCTTCTTGTCGAGGATGTAGTAGCAGAAGGAATCAGTCTCACCCTCGTCGGCAATGTTCTCGGGCTCGGGAAATCCGAACTTGGCGATCGGGTGTAGGTTCCCCGCGCCGAAATCCCAACCCGGTAGGTCATCTGACCCGGTGAAACCGACGTTGTCTTCATGCGTGAAAGTGCCGGTATCGACACTCTCGGGGAAGTCCCGGGCCAGAAACCCTCGAGCCAGTGGGTTCGCCGTGTAGCCCAAGATCGGATAGCCGAACACATCGACGAGCACGATCTGATTCAACGCGGCCTGCGACATCTCGGAGAGGGGCGGTGGAGTCCCGGGGAGTTCCCTGGTCAGGCGGATCTCGACCGAATCGGGGTTGAGATACGGTCCCCCTCGATCGAGCGGTCCCCCGTTGTACGCAGTAGCGTCATACCAGAACTCTTGCTCGTCTTCCGCCCCCGGATTCCGCATACTCGGCGGTACGTTGCGACGCGGGATGAACCCCTGCAGATCCTTGCCCATCAGCATCCGGGCCAGCCAATGAGCACCGTAGATCTCTTCGGCGCCCGTTTCGGTGGTATCTACGGCCAAGCCGGACGGTGGATAGCCGTTCGAGACGCGGAACTCCTTCTCGTTCTCCGTGCGGAACATCTCCATCGCGGCCCCGATGGCGTTGAGTGTGGCGCTGACCTTGAGGTTCTTGGCCTGCGTGCGGGCGGCGCTCAATGAGGGAACCAGGATGCTAATCAGCAGGCTGATAATGAAGATCACCGTCAGGAGCTCGATCAGCGAAAACGCCGACCGCCGACGCGACACCTCACCCTGCAAGCACGTGCGTCTGTCACCATTGCTGTCCATCAATACACCTCTCCTGAATGCCCCTGCTGATTGCCAGATACCGTCCCGCCCGAACCTGGAGAATCCGATCCCCAGGCGAACCCGTGCGGCCCCCAGCCGACACGCACACCCCCACGTACCTATTGATATAACCTTCCAGGTGTCGAATCAAGGCCCCGCCGCACGCTATTCTCGCTACCGCGAGCCAAACGGCCCACATGGCGAGGCTGGCGTACGGGATCCGCTAGTGCTCTGTCACACACGGAATGACGGGTTGGGTGGCACGGTCTGGTACTCCAGGCCGTGGGTGGCGGCTCGGAAACGCGTTTCGTCCGGCTCCACGGCCTGGAGTACCAGACCGTGCCACCCGTCGAAACAAGGCTGACGAAGCACTAGGGCTCCGTCGCAGTTTGATCGGGGATTCATCCGAGCCGCGACCGTGAGGGAGCGGTAGCGCCGCGTGACCGCTCGATCACAGTAGACCGCTCCCTTACGGTCGCGGCTCGGATAAGGCTACCTGACTGAATGCGAATCAGCGTGGCGGGCTGGACGAAGCGGCCGGTTCGGATGGCAATCCGGCCGGAATCGGGATCGCCGATTCAGAACCTCCACGCAAAGCGCGAACGAGCATTTCTCGAGCATCGACGAACAACGAAAGTGCAGTGGGGACGAGCAGCAGCGTGAATAACGTCGAGACGAGCAATCCGCCCACAACGACGCTGCCCAGGCCGCGGTAGAGTTCGCTGCCGGCGCCGGGCCAGACAACCAACGGGAGCATTCCGCCGATGCTGGTGAACGCGGTCATGAAGATGGGCCGCACGCGGGTGCGGACGCTTTCGGTGATGGCGTCGCGCCATTCCAGGTTCCGAGCGCGGCGGTTGTTGAGCGTCTGATGCACGACCAGGATGCCGTTGTTGACCACCACACCGAGGAGAATGACGAATCCCAGCATGGTGAGCACATCGAGTTGCTGAATGGGCGACACCGGGTTTCGCAGGCTGATCCAATGAACCAGGCCCAGGGCTGCGAATCCGCCCACGGTGGCCAGGGGCACGGTGAACAGGATGACGAACGGCCAGATAAACGACTCGAACAGGGCGGCCATCAATAGATAGGTGATGATCAGGGCCAGGATGCCGCGGCTGGTGAACACGCTGCCCAACGACGCAAACAGTGGTCGACTCCCGGTGGACGGATCGATAGCCAAACCGCTGCCCTGCCACGACCCGAACAAGGCCCGGCGGGTCTGGACGAGCTTGTCCGCGGTGCCAGCCAGGGCAGTGATCACCGTCGGCGGGATAGCGCCGCTTTCACGCAGCGGAGCAATGACCTCCTGCTCTATGATGTTCATGGCCGTTTCGAGGGCCATCCCGTCCGGCGGGGTGACCGTCAGGCTGACCGCGGGCATCTCCTCGATGTGCTTGATCTGCTGCGGGGCGGTTGTGTGGACGAAGTCCACGCAGGAGGCCAACGGCACGATGGCGCCGGTTGGTGTGTAGATGGGGATGTTCTTGATCTCGTCGAAGGATGCGCTTTCGGTATCCTTGACGTGGATTCGCAGGTCGATCTCGTCGCCCTTATGGCGAAAGTCCCCCACGTAGGCTCCGTCGATGCACGCTCGGAGGATGAAACCGATGTCGCGTACGTCGAGTCCCACGTCGGCGGCGCGTTCGCGATCCGGAACGATTCGCACTTCGGGTCGCCCCAGGTTGAAGTTGGCTGGATCGGGCCGTGGGAAGCCGAAACGCTCCGTGAGCTGTCCCTGGAGTGTCTCCGCGACGGCAACCACCTCGTCGAGATCCTGGCCGCGCACTTCAACGTCGATGCTATTCCCGCCGCCCAGATTCGCTCCAAACAACGAGGCCTGGCTGAAGAACGTCGCCACGCCGGGCACCCGTTCGCCGGCGTCGCTCATGACGTTGACCAGGGGTTTGACCACCTGATCGTACTTGCTGGTCGCTCCCATAAACGCACCCCCGCCGAAACTGACAAAGAAGAAATTGTCGATAGGCGGTGCCTTCACACTCACGTCGACGGTGCTGCGCCCCCGGCCGACCGTCATGGTGACCGGAGCGAGAGCGGCTTCTTCCGGGGAGTCGAGTTCAGCCTCCCAGTGGGCGCGGATTCCATCGTGCGGGTTGTTGGGATCGCCTTCTTCGATGGCTACCGCGATCTGCTTGAAGCGATCGATCGAGTAACCCGGCGGTGTGAACAGGAAGCCGAAGACCAGGTTGCGATTTCCCACCGGCAGGTAGTCCGTAGCGGGCACCAGCCAGTAGCTGCCCAGTACCGACACCAAGGTAAGCGCTACGACGACCGTGAGACGAGCCGCCGTGCTCCCGTTAATGCGATGCACCAGGCTGGCAATTGCGCCGGCGACGCCACCGTTCTCGGATGACGGACGCGTCTTTCGCTCGGTTCGCAGGAATCTGGCGGCCAGCGTGGGGATGACGGTGGTGGCCACCACCAGCGAGATCAGGACGGCGCAGGTGATGGCGATGGCGATGTCGCGGAACAGTTGGCCCGCTTCCTGCTCAATGAACACCACAGGCAAGAACACGGCCGTCGTGGTCAGCGTGCTAGCCAACACGGCGCCCCATACCTCGCGCGTGCCGTCCAGTGCGGCGTCCACCGGCGTCTTGCCCATCTGTCGATGGCGATAGATGTTCTCCAACACGACGATTGCATTATCGACCACCATCCCGACGGCGAACGCCATGCCGGCCAGCATGATGACGTTCAAGCTCCGGCCGATGATCCAAACGGCCAGGAAAGTGGCGATGACGGATATGGGAATGGCCACGGCGACGATGCCGGTCGCGGACGCACTTCGGAGGAACAGCAGCAGGACCATGACGGCCACGGCGCCGCCGATCAGGAGGTTGTTGGTCACCAGGTTGATGGATGAATTGATGTACAGCGTCTCGTCGTAGACCTGGGTCAGACTCAAATCCTGCCCGCGGGGGTGGAGAATCTCCCGGTTGACCAGGGCGATCTGCTCCTTGAGCGACTCCATGGCCTGGACCACGTTGGCACCGGTCTCGCGGCGGGCAGGCAGGGCGAGCACGAAATCACCCTTGGAGCGGACGAAGGAATACTGCTTCTTGAACGTGTTTTCGACGGTGGCTACGTCGCGGACCAGGACCGGGCCGCCGTCGCGATAGGCCACGACTGTGCTCTCGACATCCTCGACGCGTTCGAACTTGCCGATGGTGCGGAAGCTGAAGTCGCGCTTGCCATGGGTCACCGTGCCGGCAGAGATGTTGTCGTTCTGTCCGCGGAGGGCTGTCTCCAGGTCGCGCAGGGTCAACCCGCGGGCGGCGAGCTGCAGGGGATCGATTGTGACTCGCACCTCACGCTCGCGGCCTCCGTAGACGTCCACGCTGGCGATGCCCTGGGCACGCTCCAGGATCGGCTTGACGTCGTCCTCGATGAAGTCCTTCATGCCGGCCACATCCTGTCCGGGAGGCCCGCGGAAGATCATCCAGGCGATGGTCATCGACATTTCAGCGCCGGTGGCCACGATGATCGGTTCGTCGACTTCTATCGGGTAGCCGGAAACCTGACGGAGCTTCTCCGATACATCCTGAAGGGCGGCGTCCTTGTCGGTACCCACGGTGAACTCGAGGGTGATGTCGGCGGAGCCTTCCGACGAGGCGCTGGTCATCTTCTTGAGGTTGCGCAGGCCCTTGAGCTTCTCCTCTTGAGGTTGCACGATTTCGCGCTCGACTTCGTGCGGGCTAGCTCCCTCCCAGAACGTTTGTACGGTGATCAACGGCCGGTCCACGTCCGGGGTGAGTTGGATGGGGATCTCGAAAATGGCCAACAGGCCGAACATGACCGCGAGGATCACGCCAACGGTCACCTTGACCGGATTCTCGATGGCAAAGCGGATGATGCCCATGTCGCTAGGAGCCTGCTCCGTGAGTCGATTCGTCTTCCGAGCCGTCCGCCGAAGGCGGATGAGGGAGCGGTGCGCTGCTAAGCGTGGCCAACTCGCTGGGGTCGACAATCAGCACCGACTTCGGATAGGAGATGCTCTCGTTGCCGCTGATGACAATCTCCATTCCCGGAGCCAGGTTGCCCGACGTGACCGCCACCCAATCGTCGATGTCCCTTCCCAGCGTCACCGGCATGGGAATGGCCATGGTGCCCTTTTCGTTCGACTGAACCATGCACACGTAATCAACACCTCGGCGCTGGACGACGGCGTCCTTGGGTACCGCGATGGCTTGGGCTTCGGGTCCACCGACGATGGTGACCCGGGCGAACATTCCCGCCGCCAGAAGTTGTGACTCGTTGATCACCTCGATCTCGACCGGAAAGGTGTGCGCCTGCGGATCTCCCTGGCGAATCACATGGGTGATCGTTCCGTCGAATGTGCGATCGAGGGCGTCAATTTTGACCCTTGCCGAGTCGCCGACCTGGCAATAGGCGATGGATCGCTCGAATACATCGACCCGCACCAACACGCTGGCCAGGTCGATCATCTCCGCGACAGCACCGCCTTGGGCCATCCACTGGCCCACCTCGGTGTGGAGCTGCACCACATGCCCGGCGAACGGGGCTCGGATCTCCGTCGCTGCCAAGTCGTGGGCATAGCGGTTGACGACGGCTTGTTGTTCGGCCAGTTCGAATTGGGCTCGATCGATGACTTCCCGTCTGGGACCGGCTGCGGCTGCATCGTAACTGGCCTTGGCGGCCAGCATCATCTGTTCGGCCGCGAGATAGCCGGACTCGGTGTCGTAGACTTCCTTTTGGTTGGCCTCCGAGTCCCCGTACAGAGCCTTGACCCGCTGTCGCTCCGAGATCCATCGCTGGAACTTGGCCTGCTCGTTTTCGTACAGCGCCTTGGCTCGGGCGAGGTCTTCTGCTCGCGTGCCGGCCTCGAGTTCGGCGAGCGCCGCGCGAAGGGCGTCAAGCCGACCCTGCGCCTCAGCCAGGCGACTCGTTGCCGTCTTGTCGTCTAGTTTACACAGCAGTTGGCCGGCCTCAACCCGGTCGCCTTGCCGGACGGGCATGTGGGCGACGATGCCCTCCACCTCCGACCCCACGGTGCTTCGGCGTAGCGGCTGGACCTTGCCCACCAAGGTCACGGTGCTGGGTAGTTCACGCTGCTCGACGCGAGCGGTGAGCACCCTGGTCGGCCCCGGCTGGGCCGGAGCGGGAGGTGGCGCGGCGAGAAGCACCGCCAGCATGATGCTTGTCTTGACGAGAATGCGATGCGAAGTCATGGTCGTTACGATCCTGTTGGTACGCCTGGGTAGCCGCCTCGGCGCCCAAGACCGAGCGACACTACCGGGCGAGCCGCGGACTTCAGTCGGCGCGGATCCGCCCCGGTCGAAGCCGGCGGCTCGCACGGATCCTGCGGCGACGAACGCGTTAGTATACCCGCGACGACGCCAAAGGCGAAACGACACCGGGATGTAACATGGACGTAGCGACACGATCGGACGGCAGACTGATCCGGCTGCTGAGAACCGTCGTCGATGTCTGCATTCCGAATGCCTGCCTGCTGTGCCGAGCCGAGCCCAAGGCTCCCGACGACGATCTATGCGTGCGGTGCCGGCGCCTGGTGCTGGCGACCCGCGTCGATTACTGCCCGCGATGCGCCCGAAGCATCGCACCCTACACGGTGCATGACGGTAGATGCCCACGCTGCCGGACGCGCCGGGTCATCACGGTGGGCCGCGTACGGTTAGGCGAGTATGGCGGCGCCCTGGCTGACGCGATCCGCATGTTCAAGTACGGCGGTCACTGGGAGCTGGACCGCTGCATGGCCAGGCTGTTGGCGGACGTGATCCACACTGCCCCCTGGCTGGCGCAGGTGGAGGCGATTGTGGCGGTGCCCACCTGCTGGCAGCATCGACTTCGGCGGCGGGCCCACGCCACCACCATGATGGCCCCGCTGGTGGCCCAGGCCTGCGGTCGCCCGCTAGTGCCGCTGCTGCGTCGCATCAGCGGTGGTCCACACCAGGCTGGACTGAGCGATGACGAACGGGTCAAGAACATCCGGGGTAGGTTTCGAATCGCCCGCGGGGTGACGCTCAACGCGGCGCGCCTCTGCCTGATAGACGACGTCCTGACGACGGGGGCAACCTTGGACGAGTGCGCCAAGATTCTACGACGCGCAGGGGCCGCGGAGGTCTACGGGGCCGTGTTGGCTGGGGTGGGATAGACGCACATGGTCAACGTCTCCGCGAACGGGCCCAGCGCGATGGGTGACGCGGTATTTGTTTGTCGAAGCGTATCGGTCCAATGAGATGGACGGGTATGATGTGGGGCGGCTGGATCACTGATCGAGTGGACCAGATCGAGGCGGCGACGTCCATTGAGATCCCCCGGTCGGCAAGGCGCTCCGCCAAAGGCGGACAACGGGGCGGGGTCGGTGTGCGGAGACGTTAGGGTGAACCGATGAGGCTGGCGCGAGAAGGCATCCGAGAGATGGCCGTCGGCACGATGGTGCTGGGACTGCTGGGGGTGGCGGCTTGGATCTGGTTCTGGCCGGCGGCGGTTCCATGCGCCGTGGTCTGGGTGTGGCTGATTGCATTCTTCCGGGATCCGCAACGAACGCCCACGTGCAAACCCGGTGAGTTTTGCTCGCCGGCGGATGGAACAGTCACCGAGATCACCCCGTTGGAGCACGATCCGGACGTCGGCGGACCGGCGCTGCGGATCGGGATTTTCCTGAGCCTGTTCAACGTGCATGCCAATCGCAGCCCCTGTGCCGCTCGCGTCTGCAGCATTCGATACGAGCCGGGCAAGTTCCTGGATGCTCGACACCCCGATTCCGGTCGATTGAACGAAGCCAACACGCTGATTCTCGAGCCGCATGGTGGTCTCCGCGGGCCGGTGGTGGTTCGGCAGGTGGCTGGCAAGGTGGCCCGGCGGATCATCTGTCACGCCGGCGTGGGAACACGACTCGAGGCCGGGGAGCGTTTCGGGATGATCAAGTTCGGCTCGCGGACCGAGCTGATCCTGCCGGCTGAGGGATCCGAATCGGTAGTCACCATTGGCCAGAAGGTCGTTGCGGGGATCACGATCATCGCTCGACAGGCTTCGCCGAAACTCGTCGAAGCCGAAACGACCGACCAACCGATGCTATCGTTGGAGCGGTAGGGTCCAGTCGTCCCGACGGGACGAGCTGACTCGAAGGTGAGGTACTCTGTCATGGCGGTGATTGCTCGCATCAACCGGCACAAGCTGCGAAAGCCGCGCAAGGCGCGTCGTCGTCGGTTGGAGACGGTGTCGACGCTGCCCACGCTGTTTACGCTGGGGAATCTGGCCTGCGGATTTGCCGCGATCCACTTCGCGTTGCGGGCCATGTATTCCGCCGGGGTGGGGGAAGATGACGCGGCTGCCCTGAGCCTGCAATCTCATTTACTGGAACGGCTGCTGCCATCCTTCCTGGCCCTGGCGGCGATGTTTGTTTTTGTCGGTATCGTTTGCGACATGCTCGATGGGGCGTTGGCCCGGATGACCCGCCGGACCAGCGATTTCGGTGGCCAACTCGACTCGTTGGCGGACATGATCACCAGCGGGGTCGCCCCCGCCGTCCTGGTCGTCGCGTTGATGATGCGGGATCTTTCGCAGTACTGGCCCAACGCGTTTCCCGGGCCCTTTAGCAACAACCACTTGGGCCGCTTGGTCTGGGTGGCTGCCCTGGTCTACGCGGTGGGCACGGCTCTGCGCCTGGCCCGGTTCAATGTCGAGCACACCACGCCTGATTCCGGCCACAAGATGTTTCGCGGCTTGCCGTGTCCCGGGGCGGCGGCGGTGATCGCCAGTCTGGTGATCTTGCAGGAGGCTGCTGGAGCGGGCACGTCTGTCCACAAGGCGATCATCATCGGACTGCCGTTTGTCACCGTGTCTTTGGCGATCCTGATGGTCAGTCGCGTCCCATACGTCAAAATCGACCAGTCGTATCTGCGTGGTAAACGGCCGTTCGCCCACCTGGTGATTCTGATGGTCCTCGTCGTGGTCGCTTGGCCTCTCAAGGAGGCTGCCCTGGCGATCATCGTCGGCTGGTACGCCCTCAGTGGCCCGATCGGCGCGGTGTGGGGAAAGGTTCGTCGTAGGGGCGATCAAGCGACTGACGACCACTCCGACGATGAAGCCGACGTGGACGAATCCCCTCCAAGAGTCGTCAAGCCCGCCAGTCGTCAGGCCCAAAGCTGACGCTTTCCGCCTGCGGCCATCGACCATAAGCTTGGGCTACGTTGCAGGTGGACGCCTAGCGAGGCGCCGGGCGCTTCTTGAAACCAGGGCTGGACGAGCACCCAAGGTGATTGAAAACTCGACAACTCGTGTTCGATTCGCTCCCTCCCCGACGGGCTATCTGCACATCGGTGGGGCGCGGACCGCATTGTTCAACTGGTTGATGGCCCGCAAGTTCGGGGGCACCTTCGTGCTGCGCATCGAGGATACCGATCGCAAACGCGAGGTGGGTGATTCGTTGGAGAAGATCCTGGCTGACCTGCGCTGGCTGGGATTGCAATGGGACGAGGGGCCGGAGGTCGGCGGTGAGTTCGGGCCGTATTTCCAAAGCCAACGACTCGACATCTACCACCAGCATATTGAAAGGCTCCTGGAGTGCGGGCGGGCCTACTACACCTGGGAGACGCCTGATGAGCTGGCGGCCATGCGTGAGTCAGCCCGGGCCGAGAAGCGTACGCTTCGCTATCCGCGGCCCGACCCGCTTCCCACGATCGACGAAGGTCGGGCAGCCAAGGAGGCGGGCCAACCAGTGGTGGTTCGGTTCCTGATGCCGGGTTCGGACATTTGCGTAACCGACGAGATTCTGGGCGAGGTGCGTATGCCTGCGGCTGAGCTGGAGGATTTCGTCATTCAGAAGGCGGACGGCTACCCGACCTACCATTTTGCGTGCGTGGTGGACGACGCCCTGATGAAGATCACCTGCGTGCTCCGCGGTCAGGAGCACCTGATGAACACGCCGAAGCATATCGCCCTGCAGGAGGCGTTGGGCTTTGCCACGCCGCAGTACGCCCACCTGCCGATCATCTTCAACATGAACGGCTCGAAGATGAGCAAGCGCGACAAGGAGAAGGCGCTGGCTGCAGGGGAGACGCCGCCGGAGATCGAGGTGCATGATTTTCGGGCGGCCGGCTATCTTCCGGAGGCGTTGAACAACTTCATCGCCCTGCTGGGTTGGTCGCCGGGCGATGACCGTGAGCACCTGACCATGGACCAGTTGGTCGAGTCGTTCTCCATCGGCGGGGTGGGCAAGAGCAACGCCAAGTTCGATCGCGACAAGCTCATCGCCTTCAACACCCACTGGGGGGCGGCGCTGCCGGAGGATCGCCTGCTGGAAGCGTTGAACGATTTCGTGAGCGTGAGCGGCTCGACGCTGTCCGCTGGCGACGATGTCACCAT
>JADFPW010000387.1 GCA_022562105.1 Planctomycetota bacterium | reverse complement strand
GGATACCTTTGTTCTTGACGGCGGATCCCATCAGCACTGGAGTGACTTGCTGGGCGATGGTTGCCCGGCGGAGGACGTCGTGGATCATCTCTTCGGACGGCTGCTTATCCTCCAGGAGAACCTCCATCAGCTCGTCGTCGTAGAGGCTGAGCGTCTCCAGCACGCCGGCCCGGGCTCGCTGGGCTTCCTCGAATAGATCATCCGGAATCGGAGCGTCTCGCACGGTCTCGCCGTTGGCCCCATCGAAGTAGAAGGCCTTCATGGCGATCAGGTCGACGAGCCCCTGGTGTTTGTCTTCCAGACCGATGGGGAGCTGAATCGGAATGGCCACGTGGTCCAGCTTGCGCTCCAACTCGTCGATCACCCGGGCAGGATCAGCCCCGACACGGTCCAGTTTGTTGATCATGGCGATGCGCGGGACGCGGTAGCGCTTCATCTGACGGTCCACGGTAATGGATTGCGACTGCACCCCCCCGACCGCGCAGAGCACCAGAATCGTCCCATCCAGCACGCGCAACGATCGCTCGACCTCGATGGTGAAATCGACATGGCCGGGCGTGTCGATGATGTTGATTTCCTTGTCGCCCCAATCGATGGTGGTGGCGGCGCTGGTGATGGTGATTCCCCGCTCGCGTTCCAGGTCCATGAAGTCCATGGTCGCCCCGCCGTCACCGCCCTTGACCTCGCGGATCCGGTGGATCCGACCCGCGTAGTAGAGCATCCGCTCGGTGAGCGTGGTCTTGCCCGAGTCGATGTGAGCTGAAATCCCGATGTTTCTGATGTTCGCTAGTCGTTGCATCGCAAGCCAAGTCCTGTCCGTCTAGTCAGTCCGATATCCCAGCGAGCCGCGAACATCAGTTCGCGCGGATCCGAGCCTTCCGAGACCGCCGGTCCGCGCGACCTGAAGTTCGCAACTCGTTCATGCCCGCCTGCGGAGTCCGCCGGCGGGTTATTTCCACCCTTGCCTAGGCCGTTCGATATCCCGTTTGGGGTGCGAGGCCGGCCCATCACCAGCCTCACGGTGAATGGGTACTTCAGCGCACAATAGCACCCTCATCGGCTAGGATCAACGCCAACCTCAAAAAAGTGACAAAAAAGTGACGGAAACCGGGTGACCCCGGATCGACCCGGATGGGCCCGCATCTGCTCCTACGCGGGTGAGGCGGCCGATGCCACCCGACAGGCGAATGTCGGGCCGAGCCCGACCTACCCGGCAGAATCCTGGTGGGTGGGCCACCTCTTCAGAGGTGGGGGACACGAATCCGGTTGCGGAATTCGCGTTCCCCACGGCTAAGGCCATGGGCCGCCCAACCCGCGAAGTCAATCATGACGCAACACGAGTCGAGTGGGTGCCGTTCTATCGCTAGCGTGTCTTCTTCTTGGCGTGCTGCGCTTCTTCGGCCATCTTCTGGAGTTTCTGCCAGACGCCCGGACCGCTGCGCTTGGCCGGCTTGGGTTTCTTGGGTGGCGGCCCCCCGCGTGCCTCCTCCTCTCGAATGTGTCGCCGAATATGCAGCTGTTCCAGCGTGCCGAAGAGCGTGCTGGCCATGATGTAGAGGGTCAGCCCGCTGGGCATGTTGTAGAGAAAGAAGGCGAACATGATGCTCATGAGCGGCATCATCTTCTGCATCTGGGCGGCCTGATCGACTCCCGATTTATCAGCCTGGGGATTCGGCTTGGGCCGAGGCATGAGCTTTTGCTGGGCGTACATGGAGATCGCCAGCAGGATGGGCAACAAGTTGAACGTGGTGATCGGCCCCATGATCATCCCGATCAGGGGGATGGTCTTGCCCGGAGCGTCGAACAAGTGGATGAGCCCGTCGGGGACGGTCAGGTCGTTGATCCACAGGAAAAAGGGCTGGTGTCGCATGTCGATGTTATAGTTCAGCGACGTGTAGAGCGCGATCCAGATGGGCATCTGAATGACCATGGGCAGACAACTGAACATCTGCGTGGCCGGGTTGATTCCCGATTCACGCATCAGGGCCATCTGCTCCTGATGGAAGCGGGTCTTGTCGTTGCCGAAGCGTCGCTTGAGTTCCTCGATCTTGGGAGCCAGCTTGGCGTTGGCCTGCTGCATGCGCATCATGTTGACCTGCGTCCTCTTGGTCAGCGGGTGCAGCAGGCCTCGAACCACGACCACCAGCAGAATGATGGCGACGCCGTAGTTGAAGACCACGGCGTGGAACCACCCCAAGAGCCGGATCATCAATTGCACCAGCCACGTCGGCGTAAAAAAGGCGCACGGGCCGATCTGGTAACTCGCCGGAATCTGGGCGAAGTAGTTGCGTGCCACGTACTCGGGCACCGTCTCAAAGGCGGCACGCGACTTGGCCCCGAGATAACACTCCATGGGAAACGACGCGGAGGTGCCGCCGTCGATCGTGGTATCTCGACTGATGTATCGAAGGGTCACCGCCGGCTCGATGGTCGATGGGGCTCCCGGAGCACCGTTCAGGCTGACCCGCTCAATCGCATTGAGGTAGGTAGCCCGGCCGGCGTCGTCGGCCGACACCGGCGCCCATACCGCCGTGAAGAACTTGTTGGCCACCGCTCCCCAGAAGAAGTCCCCGGACGTCGAGCCTCTAACGACGACCCTATCTTCGTCGCTCACCGTGCCGGTGATGCGGAACATTTCCACTTCGGGCTCGGTGGCATCCGGCTGGCGCACGGCGGTGAACAGATTGCGATCGTCGAATCGAGAATCAGCCCTCTGCACGCCGACCGGCCCGTGCATCACCCAACGCACCTCGAACGGCGTGTCGGTGAGGTTGTCCACACTCAGCTCGACCAGCAGATCCGACTGCAGGAGCTCTTCGGGTTGCCGGTGAACCTCATAGGTCATCGTGATCCGGGCGACGGGCTGCTCGTCGTCGGTGACGTCCAGCCAACAGACTACCGATTCGCCGTTTTCGATCGACTCCTTCTTGAAGTTCCAGTTCATCGACGCCAGGTCGAATTCCTGATCGTCTTTACCGTCTTCGATGAAGAAGATCTTCTCCAGCGTAAACGATCGATACTGAATCTCGCCGTCGGCATCAGCGATTGGGTGCAAAAGCGCGTACGGCTCGGGTTGGCCAACGTGCTCGTGATGATAGGTGAGGGTGACGCTTTCGACGGAGGCCCCGAGGCTCGACACGGTGACGCCGACGGGATACTCACGACTCGTGTCGCCAGGTTGTGCACCGAGAACCAGCGTCTCTACCGTGTCTCCTCCGCTGACGGAAAGCGCGCCGGCCACGGCGACGCGCTGGCTGGGCTTACCTGACACCGGTGGCGCAATTGGCGAACCCGCCTGGCCATTGTTGCCTCCCGCTCCGTTACCAGGATCGGCCGTCTGCTGGGTGATGTTCTGCCCGTCGGCCGGTGCGGACTCCGGTGGCGAGGGCCAGATCCACTGAGAGATGTACGTCCACGCCAGGAATGCGGTCATCGCCCACAAGAGGGCTTGCCACATGACCTGGCGACTGGCTTTGGAATCCGACGATTGCGGCTGAGTCACGTTGATCCTTCAATTGAACGGGCGGGCCGAATGGGCCATCGGACGCTCGGAGCGACACCACGGCAACGCCGGATTGTGAGCAAGTCCGACGCACGATCGGACTCGCGCCATCGTCCGAAACGCCCGATTCGACTAACGTCCCTCGTATAGCCGATTCCCGAGAAAATCGTCCAGATCGGGAACGGCCAGTATCTTCTTCACGGCCTTCTCGATGTCGTATTCCAAACGGACAAACTCGACGGTCATCGCGAACTCGTGTCCGCCGGCTGATGGATCGCCGGTGGACGAGCTCGAGCCCGCCGGCGACTTCTCGGCGCCGGAATCGTGCTCCCCGTTTTCATGCACAATGAGATAGCTCGCGCGCGGATCACGATCG
>JADFPW010000386.1 GCA_022562105.1 Planctomycetota bacterium | reverse complement strand
CACATCGCCTATGCATGTAGTCAGCGGATTGGCCCGGCCGAGTTCCAGCAACTGTTCGGTAACTCGTCTTGCGGCCGATCCGGTGGGAAGCCGGCCGGCTCGCGGTTCGATGACGATGATCGGCCGCTGACGACCCTGTGCGCCGACGCCGACCAGGGCGCTACGGGCC
This sequence comes from Planctomycetota bacterium, assembly GCA_022562105.1. GTDB lineage: Bacteria > Planctomycetota > Phycisphaerae > UBA1845 > UBA1845 > JADFPW01. The sequence goes on along the minus strand of JADFPW010000386.1, from coordinate 3,717 downwards.
ACCTGGGGATGCTGGTTGAAGACGGCCTCGCAGGGGATGGTGAACATGGTCCCGTCGGCCGTGGTCACTCGATGGGCTTTTCGCCCGCAAAACCAGAGTCGCCCGGTATCGTCGTAATACCCCACATCCCCCATCCGGTGCCACAGCCTGTCACCATCTGGAATCTTGGCCAGTCGATCAGCCTTCGGGAGACCGTAGTAGGATTTGGTGACCACGTCGCCGGCAGCGACGATTTCGCCGCGCTCTGCGTCGGGTACGACCAGATGGTCCGACCAGGCCTCGATCGGATCATCGGTGATTCGGATGATGCGTAGATCGACACCGGCCAACGGTCGGCCGACGCAGATTCCCGCGCCGCGCCGCGATTGTTCGATACAGTCGTCAACCAATTCGTTTCCGCTGATGGACGCCACCGGCAGCGATTCCGTCGCTCCGTAGGGTGTGTGTACGTCGGCGCCGGCGTTCAACATCTTTCGCATGCGCACGATCACCGCTCCGGAGACCGGTGCCCCGGCGATGAGGATTCGCCTTAGTGAGGGCAGTTGGATGCCCTGATCCTCGCAGTAGCGGCTCACGCGATCCCACAGCGCAGGTGAGCCGAACGTGTTGGTCACGCCGTGCTGGCGGATCGCTTCGACAATCCGCTTCGGATCAACCCGGGCGGGATGGCTGGCATCCATCTCCGGGATCACCGACGCCATCCCCAGCGCTGGATTGAACAGAGCGAACAACGGGAACGTCGGTAGATCGATCTCACCGGGCTCGATTCCATACTGATCGCGGATGGCCCGCACCTGAGCCTCGAACATCCCGTGTTCGTACACCACGCCCTTGGCTGGACCGGTGCTGCCGCTGGTGAAGAGGATGGCCGCGGTTTCATGGGATTGCGTGGCGGCTGGGGTGAACATAGGTGATGCCCGTTGTGCAAGCTGAGTCAGCGTCGGCCCACCCCAGCACCAACGCCGTCCGACGGTGACCACGTGACGCACGGTGGCAAACGCCCTCCGTTTGATCACCCGCATCAGTTGAGCCAGCGGAATCCCGACGAGTGCTTCGGGCCCAACACCGCGGATGCATTCGAGCAACCGTTTGACGCCCATGCCCGGATCAATCATCACCGGGACGGCGCCGACCTTGAACATGGCGAATACCAGGCCGATGAACTCCTTGCCCGGCCGGACCATCAATAGCGTTCTCATGCCGCGCTGGATCCCCGCCGCGATCAGTCCGTTTGCGTATCGATTGGATAGTTCCTCGAGCGCCCGGAAGGTCAGGTGGGTGTACACGGTTTGTCCGTCGGCTTGTCGGCCCGAGGGTATGATGACCGCCGACTGGTCGGGAACCTGGGCCGCCATCCGCGGAAGATGGGAGGCAATGTTGCAGACGTCGCCCGACGGCGGGGAGGCGATCTCTCGAGTGGTTTCCATCTGTCGACAGTAGTGATGTTCAGGGTGGCACGGTCTGGTACTCCAGGCCGTGGAGGAATCATCAGTACCGCGAGCGTCAGCGAGCGGCTCTAAGCGGCGCCGCAGGTGGTGCCCAAGGGGCGCGGGCCGCTCCCTCACGGTCGCGGTACTGACCGACCCTGCTGGGCCAACGTGGCCTGCAGCGCCGCGTTCTTCTTGTCCACGCCTTCGACCAGTTGTTCCTTGAATCGCTTCAGTGCGGTGTCTACGGCCGAATTGTGTCGCCCGATGATCTGGGCGGCCAGGACGGCGGCGTTTCGCGCTCCAGGTACCCCGATCCCCACGGTCGCCACCGGGATACCGGGTGGCATCTGGACGGTGCTGAGCAATGCGTCAACCCCCTGTAGCGCTCCATTGGCGAGGGGCACGCCGATCACCGGCAGCGTCGTATGGGCCGCCACCGTGCCAGCCAGGGCTGCTGCCATTCCAGCGGCGGCGATAATCACTTCGTACCCACGTTCCTGGGCGGCGGTCGCAAACTCGCGAACCCGGTCCGGAGAGCGGTGGGCCGACATAACCTGGACGTCACAGCTCAACCCCAACTTCTTCAACTGAGCCACGCATTCCTGCATGATCTCCCAGTCCGAATCACTTCCCATCAACACCGCGATCTGAGTCTGTGGCATTTTGTCCGCCTTCTTCCGTCGCGACCCATGGGGAACCGCAATGGGCAACATCGCAGACTACTATAGCGGCGCATGAGATCATGTGAAATGGGCTGGGGAGGTGCGCATCGGGCCGATCACTGAAGCGCGTGTCGAGGTCCTCGTATCGCCCCGGTGACGCTGGCGAGTACCCCTAGGGTGCCCAGCTCTCTCGGCGCTCATTCCAGCGTCAACCGGTCCCTTCGGCTGGCTCTCCAGCCGGAAGGTCGCTTGACTCAGGCTTGGAATCCTTCGGCAGTTTCGCCCGCCAGGTGGCAGCTTGATCCGGGTCGCCCCGTTGCTCGTAAAGCTCAGCCAGCTCGGATGCAACGCGGCGGGCGCTCTCCGCCGGGCCAAAGTGCTGCGCTAGCGTCGCGTGCGCTTCCAGCAGGACCGCCTCCGCTTCGTCGAGCTCGCCAAGTTTTCGCAGCACGATGCCGTAGCCTTGCAGAGTGACCGGCCTACTGCGCGGGTTCGCATTCTCGATGTTGTCATAGCGCTCCAGCGTCTCAACGTACAACTCCTCCGCCTCGGTGAGCCGGTTCAATTCAGCGCAGGCGAAGGCCAAGTTGTTCATGATTTGAACAGTAGCTGATGCTGATCGCCCAGGGTCCGTTCGGCCGCCGTCAGGGCCTCGCCGAACAGCGCCTCGGCGTCCGCCAGATCGCCGGCCCCTTGAAGCACCAACGCCGTGTTGCTCATGGCCGCCAGGACGCCGGGATCGTCGTCACCGTGTTTCTCCCTGCGGGTGTGGAGCAAGTCTTCGAACACGGTCTTGGCTTGTTCGGCCCGCGCCGGGTCGTCGAGCATCTTAAGAACCTTGCCAAGCTCCCCCGCCGTGCTCATCGCATGACGGTTCGCCGGGCCGAGGGCCATCTCGAGCAACGGGTAGGCCTCCAGCAACGCGGCCTCCGCCTCGTCGAGCTTCTCGAGCCGATGGAGCGTCGCTCCGTAGTTCCACAGTGCCACACCTCGTGTCTGATCTCGCTGGTCGAACGTGTTCGGGTCGTCGGGCACGCCGGCGAGCACGTAGGCGAACAGTTCCTCGGCCTCGGTGAGCTTGTTCTGCGCCATGTAGACCACGGCCAGGTTGGTGGTCACGTGCAACGTGCGCGAGTCCTCTTCGCCGAGCACGCGACGGGCGCCGGCCAGGGTGGCGCGGAACTGCTCTTCGGCCCCGTCCAGATCGCCGGTGTTCTGCAACATGGTGGCGTAGTTGTTCATGAGGTTGAGAACCTCCGGATCGTCGTCGCCCTTCCGGGCTCGGCGATCGGCCAGCAGCTTGCGGCTCGTCTCCAGCGCTTCGGCGGTCTGACCCGTGGCCTTTTTTTGCACCTGTACAAGTGCACGGGTGAGAGACATGGTCATTTGATGCTCCTCGCCGAACACGCGGCGAGCAATGTCAACGGCTTGGCGGAACAAGGTTTCGGCCTGCTCGGCGTCTCCCCGTTGGTATAAGAGCCACGCGTAATTGCCCAACGAGAATAGAAGCTATCCCAAAACCCATTCCGAGCCGCGACCGTGAGGGAGCGGATGCCGAAAAACCGCTTGCTTACGCGCGCGGCTCGGTTCGGATCGCCTCCTCGATGGCGTTTTGGGATAGGCTC
>JADFPW010000385.1 GCA_022562105.1 Planctomycetota bacterium | reverse complement strand
ACTTGCCGGGCATCAGCATCGTCGCCCAATGCGGCCAGCGCCGCCTCCTTCTGCGACTCGACCGCATCGGCAAACCGCTGGGCGCTCTCTTCGCCCTTTCCGGGAAGATCTTGTCGCCGCTCCACGACCCGCTCGACAAGCGTGATCGATGCCACACTCCCAGCCGAACCAGTGAGGTGACCTCTCAACTCGCGCTCCGGCCACTCAGACCAGTCTCCCCCCGCCCCGGCCTGCAGAGGTACGGCCAACATCGCTCCCAGACTCAGCAGCGCCACGAGACGGCGGTTGGGTGTACCCATGATTCAATCTCCTTACAGAAAGGTATCGATCTCACTACTTGCCCCAACACTGTAGGACGCAGATCTAGGTTCGCCGACCTCACCGCGTGACTAGGGAGCGCTGGCGCTCTTGAGACAGTCACAGTCCGTCGGCTCGTCCGCATAGACAATCTCGGATTCTCCGAGCGTACACCCGTTGGGTTTCACATTGCAGTTTCCGTAGCAATCCTGGTCGACGTACACCAGAACATTGGATTGAGCGGTCGCTATGCAACTCATCCCGGCTGGACAGGATCCGACACAATTCGTATCGTATGTGTACACAAAGTGGTCGCACTCGGGGGGTTCAACATCGCAGCAACCATTGCCGGTCCGTGAACTCCCACCCGTCAAGGCACAGGCCGCTCTCCCGCCTGCCTCTGAGGCGGGCCGCCTCGTCTTTACCTTCGCCTCCACGGATTCCGGGCTTGGGACTTGGGCGTAATCCGCGACGCTGACCGCCAACCGAGCCACTTCTTTGGTCGCCAGCTCGCGAGCATTCGCCGGCAATCGCAGTATTTTGAAACCCTTTACCCAAGGGCGCGCAGACAGAAAGTCACTTACGAGCTCCTGTTTCACCGCCGGTGGAGCGCTATGGATGAGAACCAACCCAGATGAGGTCTTGCGTAAGATGCCCATGTGGTCACAGTCATACCACGGGCGAAGACCCGGCGCCTGACGAGTGCGTATGCTCAGCCAGATGTCGCCCGTGGCAATTTGACCTGATACGTCGCCCAGTCCCTCGGCAGGCACATACTGGTCGTGATGCACAATCTTCTCTGGTGCCAGAGCGATTTTCTTGGCTTTGGCTTCGGTCTTCGCTTTGCCGAGAGGCGTGTCGTCCTCGCCGAACGTCAACTTGGCGAAGAATGCTTTTGGTCGTACCACGTACTCGAAGGGAACCGTGGAGACCTGTAACTCGTTGGTCAGATCTTCGATCAACCAGGAGTTGTTTGGCACCCAATCGGTCAAGGGGAAGAAATTTCGATCCAGAAAGCTCAATGAGCCCGGGCTATGCCTTATGCGGAGCGTGATGCGATAAAAGCTGTTCCAATCGGAAGCGCAGGCTGCGGCGAGACAGCGCTCCGTGAACGTTACACAATCCGCTGACGCCAAGTCGAAGATCGATGCGCTCATCTGGAACGGCGTCCCCAGGGACTGGAGCGCAAAAACCTCGACCTCCTTCCCGAGTGACACCGAATCATACGCCCTCACGCCGTCACGGGATCGACTATCGATGTAGCGGGCGAATTCCGGCAGCGTCATCTCATGAAGCGGCTTGAGATCGGAGATGCTCGGTTCCTTCGTCGGTGACGGATGCGTAGTGCTGGCGACCGCCGCAGTAACGGTGCATGCGGTGAACGAGCCGATAATGACCTGCCACTTCTGCCGATTGATTCTTCGCGATTGCATAGCTAAGCATCTCCAAAAGGTTACGGGGGGGCTTGACCGGCAAGACCCACCAGACGCCTAAAAACCACTGGACAAATTAGAGGGTTGCGGGGGCCAAGTCAAGTGAAAAAAAAATCAAACTGAACCACGTGTCCCGATGAATCAGACATAACTCATGCTCCGGAACGTATTTGCGCGCCCATCCGAGCAGCTTGTCCGCTCGAACTTGGGCCCCACGATTCAGCGTGTGATACGTGACTCGTTCTTGCAATGGGGTTGCCATGATGCGCTTCCACGCTTCGTTCGAAAACGGTCAGTTTGAGTTCAGAAGCCGCGAGAAGAAGCGGGACGGAAATGAAGACCCATGTTCGTTCCTGCACCGTAGGTCGCGGGCGTTGCGGCCCGGGTTTCACGAACGGCTTGGTGAACCACTTGCAAAGGACGGCAAGGGCGTAGGGTAGGCCGCGCCCGCCGACGTCGCGAGCAGAGCGGTGTTGTGGGAGAGTCCAGCCCTACGATACTTCAACGCCGCAGGAGCAGCCGACGACGGTAAGCTCGGCGAAGACCACAATCCGGGGATTCACTAGATCCCCATAGTCCTACAAGTGGTGGCTCGCCGGCGCCGGGCGCCTGGCTGAGTTCAACAACCACCTGAGCGACGTCCCGATCGACGCCGCCGAGATCGAGGCCCGCCTGAGCTTCATCACCCGGCAGATCGACGCGATCCGGGTCCGCAAATTATTGGAGATGGCCGACCGGTACGAGACGGAGGTGGTCTTGCAGTTGCCGTTGGCCGTTGACAACCTCGAAGCGGCCACCATGCATCGCGAGGCCCTGCAACGGCGATTCCGTGGAGCTCGCCCACCGACCGTCACCGTACTTGGCGGATTGCCGGAAACCAACGGGCGTTGATCGGCGGTGCGTCGCGCGTCACTTGGGATCCAGCCTATCGGCGTTGGAACTGAATGACGTCCAGGGCCCGGAAGCGATGCAGGGCTTGAACGTTGCGGAATTGCCCGAGTTGGTCGGCCAGGGCCTCGCGCCGCTGGGGCGTTTCCCAGCGCAGCACCAGCCAGGCGTCGCCCTCGTTGGAGGAAGCCAGCCGGCGGGTCATCTCCTCGAAGGTGATGCCTCCGTCGGGATAGTAAATTGCAAAGGCGGTCGTGGTGTGCCCTTCGGTGAAGACCGGTGTCAGCCGCCAGCCATCCCCGAGGTAGTAATCCAGTGGGAAGTAACCGTAGTCGCGGTAGACGAAGATGGTGCCCCCGGGGTCGGCCCGTTCACGCAGCAAATGGGCGACAGCGGGCCAGTCTTCGACGACCAGGCCGCGATCGGCGTTGGGCGGCCAGCAGACGGTCAGCAAAGCCAGGGCGGTTGCCACCAGCAGCGGTCGCCGAACGGCCCCCACGGCCAGCAGAATCAAGGCCGGCGCCTGGGCGACGATGGCATACTTGATCTGAAAGATGGGCGTCGACAGCTTGGACCAGACAAACGGCACCAGAATCGGCAGGACCATCCAGGCGACCAAGCCCCAGAGGTCGGAGCTGCGCAGCGGGATGCCGCCCAGGCCGTCCGATCGAGATTGGGCTGGCTTCGGTCGGTGCCGCAGCAGCCTGGCGGCGGTGATCGATGCGATCAGAACGGCCAGGATGACGATCGGCCAACGCATCAGCCGGTCGAGGATAAGCATCTCGCGCAGGCAACCGAGAAGATTGCTCCAAGGCGGTTCGGAAATCCAATAACCGCGACGAACACCGCTAATCTGCTCGAAGAGAATCGGCAGCCAGGGGCTGAATGACAAAACGATGGCCAAGCCCGACACAGCCCCCAACGCCAACATCCGCCGCCGCCGTGGATCCGCGTCACGGCCTTTGCACGCGGCGGCGATCAACCACACCGCGTGGGCGGCCAGCACGAACCAGCCAAAGGTGTGCGTCCAAACCAGTATCGACATGGCCACGACGTACCAGAGGGCATCCACCCAGCGAAGCCGGTCCAGCATCCGACACAGCAGCCACGAACCCAATAAGGCGAGGAACTGGGTCAAGGCATAGAACCGGGCCTCCTGGGCGTGGGCGATCGACAAGCTGCTCACCGCCAGCAGGGCGGTGGCGACGGCCGCCGGTCGCAGCCCCACCAGCCGCCGGGCCAGCAACCACATCAACCCGATGGACCCGACTCCAAAAAGGACCGATAAAGACCGCAG
>JADFPW010000384.1 GCA_022562105.1 Planctomycetota bacterium | reverse complement strand
GCTGAACCACCCGAGAAGTTCGCAACATTCGGCGAGCAGCGGGGGTAGAACGTGGGGAGTGGCCCTCCATTCTCGTTGGGACGATAGGCGACGCTGACGGCCCTGAGCCTGATCCAGTGGCGTCCAGTCCGATCGGACGCCTCAGAGGGCGTTGCTGGGCGTCGGTCACTCGTTGGGGGACCACCATTGTAGGGGGGATAGAACCGCCCAGGGCGAATCGCTACACTGGAGGTTCGGATTGGCATGCCGACGACGACTACATCGCCGAGATGGGAATCAACCTCAACTCCGGGAATTGGGCGGCCCTCTACTTCGGCCTTGAAACGTCTGCGGCACCACCAAAACCACGTTTTTCTGGCTCTGCGTGGTGCCAACCCGGATTCCGTGGCCCGAGCGTCTCAGTCGAGTTTAATGCGGCGCCGCCCAGAGCTGAATCCCCGGGAGCGTAGTTATGGACACCTAGGCGGCGGTAGAATGCCCCGGAGGGCTGCACAGTGCGCAGCTCTGCTCACTCCACCTGACAAGGAGGCGTCGCGATGGCTCGGTCCCTTTCTGCCAAATCAACTCTGGCCGTCTGTTTTCCGCTGCTTATGGTCGCGTTCTCCGCACACGCGGGAACCGTCGTTTTCGTGGATGCCGATGCCGACGGCGCCAATGACGGATCGAACTGGAAGGACGCCTACACCGACCTGCAGGACGCCCTTGCGGAGGCGGTTGACTCCGGTGGCGACATCACCGAGATCTGGGTCGCGGAAGGCATGTATTCGCCCGCTCCCCCCGCCGGCGATCGAACGGTGACTTTCCAGCTCCTGAGCGGCGTGGCCCTCTACGGCGGCTTCTCCGGCGCTGAGACTGAGCTCGATCAACGTGATTGGGATATCAACGTCACCTTCTTGAGCGGCGATCTAAACGGAGACGACGGTGATGACTTCGCCAACAACGCGGAGAACAGCTACCACGTGGTCACCGGCAGCGAAACGGCCGCCACCGCCGTGCTCGACGGCTTCACTATCACAGCCGGCCACGCGGACGGTGTGTTTCCGCACGAGAGTGGCGCGGGATTGGACAATCTCTACGGCAGCCCCACGGTGGCCAATTGCAGGTTCGTCGCCAACGTGGCTCAATCCGGCGGCGGGCTGTACAACCGGGACAGTAGCCCGACGCTGACCAACTGCGCCTTCGAAGGCAACGTGGGCACCAGCGTCGGTGGCGGCATGTACAACATCTCCCACAGTAGCCCGGTGATTACCAACTGCACTTTCGTAGCGAATTCCGCCGGCTACCATGGCGGCGGTATGGACAACTACGACAACAGCTCCCCAACCCTGATCGGTTGCACGTTCAGCGAGAACTCGGCCGACATGGCCGGAGGCGGCATGCACAGTCACTTTCAAAGCAATCCCACGCTGATCGATTGCACCTTCAGGCTAAACTCCGTGGCCGCGGAGTTGGGCTCCGGCGGCGGCCTATACAGCGACTACGGCGAAACGACGCTGATCAATTGTGTTTTCGGCGCGAACTCGGCCACGGGCCCCTACTCGGCCGGAGGTGCGGTTTATAGCGATACGGGCGAATTGACAATGACGAATTGTACATTCAGTGGTAACACGGCTGAGTACGGCGCTGCATTCATGAATGAGGTATCGCTCGCTGTCTTGACAAACTGCACGCTAAGTGGAAACCATGCACAAGAGGTGGGCGGCGGCGTCTACAACCTTTATGGCCTCACAATCGTCAGCAACTGCATTCTCTGGGGTAACACCGACAGTGGGGGAACCACTGAACCGGCCCAGATCTACGCCAACGGTTCCACCACGGTGACGTACACCTGTATCCAGGGGCTCGATACCTTCGCAGGCAACGGGAACATAGGTGATGATCCGTTGTTCATCGATCCCGACGGTCCGGACGGAGTGCCCGGGACGCCGGACGATGATCTTCGCCTGCTGTTGGGATCTCCCTGTATCGATGCGGCAGACAACGACGCGGTACCGCCCGATGCGTTCGATCTGGACGGCGACGGCGACACCGATGAACCGCTTCCATACGACCTCGACGGCAGCCCACGCTTTGTGGACGACCCGGCGACGGAGGACACGGGGAATGGCCGGGCTCCCATCGTGGACATGGGTGCGTACGAGTTCCAGGTCAACGAGGAACCATGCGAAGGCGACGCCAACGGTGACGGGATCGTGGACCCGCTGGACTCCGGGTTCGTGTTAGCTCGATTCGGTTGTCCCGTGGGCACCGGCGATCCCGACTGCGATGTTGCAGACCAAAACGGCGATGGACTCGTCGATCCGTTGGACAGCGGGTTCGTGCTGGCCCGGTTCGGGGACTGTCCGTAGCAGGTAGGTAGGTCGGGCTCGGCCCGACGACGACGGAGGGGGTGACGTTCCCTCGGGCCGAGCCCGAACTGCCTCCTGGGACGCCGAGTCCAGTCACGACATCCGGTTCTCGAAGGTGCGCGGGTTCCCGTGTTGAGCCGGAAGAGCACTGGTGGACAAGCCACCAGTGGCACCCGACGGACGCTCTATTACCGAGCCGCAACCGTGAGAGAGCGGACGGCATGACCACTCCTGCTATCTATACTTTCTCGAAACCGCACCGGACGGCGCGGGCTGTGCGGGCATGTCGGCGACGATAGGATGAAACCATGTCCGATCGTTCGACCACACGCCCCACGGATGACGGCCGTCACGGGCAATCGAATCTGGGCGGCAGCTCGGTCCACCTGTCATGGCCCGCGGCCGGCATCGTGTTCGCGGCGGCGCTGATCGTTCGGGTCATCTACCTGTGGCAAGTGGAATCCTTGCCGTTTTTCCATCATCCGACGGGCGATGCGGCCAGCTATCTTGCCTGGGCGGAACGAATCGGACAGGGCGACTTCTGGGGCGGTGAGGCCTTCTATCAGGCGCCGCTGTATCCGTACTTCCTGGCCCTGATCCAATGGTTCATTGGTCCCAGTCTGTTTGCCTTGCGACTGGTGCAAGCGCTCACGGGCGCGTCGTCGTGCGTATTCGTTTTCGTGGCGGCGAGTCGACTCGTATCTTCCCGTGCGGGGTTGGCGGCCGGCGTGCTACTGGCTCTTTACCCGCCGGCGATCTTCTATGATGGGCTGATCCAGAAGACCTCGCTGGCCCTGTTGTTGCTCAGCGCTCTGCTTGCGGTGCTTGCTGGATTGCAGGCCAGGTCGCGGTGGTCCGGCTATCTCGGGGCCGGTGTGCTAATGGGTTTGCTGGGGCTCACACGCGAGAACGCGCTAGTGCTGGCCGTAGTGGTGCTGGCGTGGTTGTGGCTCGGCCCACGGATTGATGTGAATGACCGTGCGCGATTCGGCGCCACGAATGCAATGCGGCGTCCGCTCCCTCACGGTCGCGGGTCGGATAAGAGGGATCGAATCGCGCACGGTCGTTTCCGCTCGCGCGCACGAAACTCCGCGGCGTTTATCGTTGGCATCGCGCTAATTCTTCTGCCGGTGGCGTTGCGAAACCACGCTGTGGGTGGCGAGTTCACGCTGACCACCGTCCAGATGGGCCCCAACTTCTACATCGGAAACCACGACGGCGCTACGGGACGCTACATCGCACTCCAACCCGGTCACGAATCGCCACCCTTCGAGCGCCAAGATGCCAAACGCCTGGCTCAGCGCGCCCTCGGAAGATCCCTGAGCGACGGCGAGGTGTCGCGCTACTGGCTCGACCAGTCGTTTGACTACATACGGGAGCAGCCGATCGACTGGATGGTGCTCCTGGCCACCAAGTGGATGCTCGTCTGGAACGCCTACGAGATACCGGATGTCGAATCCTATGCCATCTATGGCCAGTGGTCGTCGTTGCTGGCAGCGCTGGGAACGGTTTTTCACTTCGGCGTCCTGTGCCCCTTGGCGGTGCTCGGCCTGATACTGGGATGGTCCTACCGTGGTC
>JADFPW010000383.1 GCA_022562105.1 Planctomycetota bacterium | reverse complement strand
ACCTCGGCGTGCTCCATCACGTTGATGACCACAAACAGGGCGGCGAAAAAGCCCAGCAAGTCCCAATCCATGGCCCGATAGAACTTGTCCACCGTCGATTTGTAGGGCACCAGCATGATGGCGGCGAAGGCGAGGGCCACGAAACTCATGCCCAGATCCTGAAGGACGGGCATGATCGAGGTGGTGGCGATGGTGACAATAAACAGGATCAGCATGGCCGCCCCAAACCAGAAGAAGGCGTTGCTCTCGATTCCATCGTTTTCGTCGAACCCGTTGACCAGCAATTCCGCTTCGGCCTTCTCTTCCGCACCGGCCAGCTTGCGGATACCGAAGAGTTTGGCGCCCAGTAGGAGGGTCGCAATCGTACTCACCACGACGAAGGGGGCCGACTTGACGAAAAACGTCGCAAAGCTGATTCCGGCCGCGTTTCCAATGATGATGTTGGGCACCGAGCTGATCAGGGTCAGCAACCCACCGACGTTGGTCAGCAGGCCTTCGATCAGCAGGAATCCGAGCATCAGATTGGTGCGGCCCAGCTTCCTGAGCGATACGCCGGTCAAAGAGCCGACAATAATCATCGCCGCCACGTTATTCAGCACGGCTGAGAATACCACCGTCATGAGTCCGTAGAACCACAGAAGTTTTCGCGGATCGCCCTTGGAGGCCTTGGTCAGCTTGATGGCGATCCAGGTGAACAATCCCGTCTTCGACGTAATATCGATAAACAAGCTGGCCCCGAAGATCAGGGCGATGACGCCCCAGTCGATGGCGGGGATGTATACCGGCAGCTCGACCATATGTCCGCCAGCCGAATCGAAGGGCGGAAGCTGGACGAGGAACTTGTGGTCGACGTACTGATAGAGGTGGAAGATGTTGGCCAGCAGGAGGCATGCGATCGCAAACACACCCGCGATCACCGACTTCTTCGCATGGATCACTTCCTCCAGGGCCAAACACAGAATCAGACCGAGGAGCATCCCGGAGAAAACCAGCGTGACTCCTAACGGTACGGCGTTCTGGCCGACGGCGTCGGTAGATGCAAGAACGAGCAAATCCATATCGTGAGTCAGCCTTTCTTGACCAGACGGTGGTCAGAGCATCAGAAGCGGAATCTCCCGCAATTCCACCGCCAGGGCGTAGGCCATGCCGTGCATGGCGAGTTGATCGTCGTCCTTGGTATTCATGATGAGAAGATCCACGCTGTGCTCCTGGATGAGTCTCTTATACTCCGAAAGATGGCGGCCGAACGTTACCTCGTGCTGTATGCGTATCGCACACTTCTCAGTGCGCAGCACCTCGATGCAACCGGCGATGTAGTCCAGTGGTTCTTTCAGGAGCTGTTCGCGCAGGCGGTCACGGGCTTCGTCGGTGTCGATGGACGGGATCTTGGAGACCGCGTCGACGTATCGTTTAAACGTGGCCTCATCCTCGACGTGGGTCAGCCACAAGGTTGCGTTGTCCGCGGCGAAGCGGAGTCCGTAGTTGACCAGGCGACGATCGCCGGTCAGGTGATCGGTGATGGCCATGACCGTATCGGTGTCTTTCATGGCGTGGTCCGCTGATCGCTCTGCCTGAGGATGCGGAAGGACCATGACCGGAACGTCCAGGTGCTGAGTGAGCAGATCGAGATGAGTCCCTAAGCTGTAAGGCCACCGCCAGGCGGTGCTGTGCAGGTTGCGATAGGTGCAGATCAGGTCGGGGGCCGTTGATTGGACAAGTGCGAGCAGTTCGCCCGCGGTTCGGAACTCCGAGCCTGCAACATCGCGCCATTGGAGCTCGGCTTCGGATCCGAGCACGGTCAGGAAACCGCGTACCTGCCGGCCGAACGATTGGGCCTGGGATTCCTCGCGATCGGTGACCACCAGAACGGATTGGATGTCGATGGCCTCAAGGCGGAAGACCTCGCGCGAGGCTGATCGAAACATGCTCTCGAATTGGTCCACATTCGTCATGATTCACGATCCTCGAAAGCAGCGACGACAGTCGGTATCTATGAGCTCGCCAGCACAGCTGCCCGTTGCTCGGTACGCATCAGGAGAATCATCGCCGCACCACGCGACGAAGGCAAGTGTCTACGTCCGGTGCTGCAGGAGAACGGGCACGGCGAGGCTGGCCGTTTGCGAAGCGGTCATTGTTCCGGTATCATACCGGTAGTGGACAGCGACGAGCGAGACGGGGCGAGGGACAACGCCGCCGGCGCGTCAGCAAGCCACCTTGGAGGCCGAATCATGACAAGTAACACTCGAATACCAGGAGCAGCAGTCGTGGCCGCTCTGGTGGGGGCCGTTACTGCGGCTCCGCCCGCTTCCTCGGACCAGCCGCTCATGCAACTGAGCACGCTGTCGCCCACGGCCGGTGAACCGGTTGAGGTGCGGCTGAATCTGCCCACCGGCGAGAACTGGGCCAACGCCAACGTCGGTGCGTTTTTTGTCCGGCAGGGGACCGAACAATGGTCCGTGCCGATTGAGCCGGTGGCAGGCGGTGATGTGATTCTGCTGACGTTTGAACGGCCGGGCACCGCCCTGGTCGTTCTGTCGGTCGGTCGAGCCGAGGATCGTGGCTTTTCCAACTCATGGCAGCGCACTCCCTATTGCAGCAAGGCGGTGGTGCGTATCCAGCCGGGTAACGATCGAGCCGCTGCGAGGGCGACGGTCGGTGACGGCGTCACCGGAAAGGTCGGTCACAAGATCGAGATACTGCCGTTGGCCCATCCCGGTACGTTGCATGTCGGCGATCATTTGCCGGTGCGGGTGTACTTCGCGGGCGGCAAGCGCAAGGGAGTCGCGATTCGGGCCGATGTGAAACGAACGGGTGTCGCGGAGGCTGTAACCGTAAATGCCATGCGACCGACGGATTCGGTCGGGACAACCTGGTTCGAGTTGGCTCACCAGGGCCAGTGGCGACTCTCGTGGAGCGAGGAGGTCGATGGTGTGACCCATACGGCCGAGCTTGTCTTCGAGATCGCAGCAAGCGCCGAGGTCGAGCAGAAGGCCAATCAGACTGGAGGCCAGCGATGAGTCGGCTTACCGCCTGGATTACCTCGTTAGTGTTCGTATGGGCCGGATCGGCTACTGGGGCTGATTGGGAGTCGCTCGGCCCCACGCCAATTACGAGTGGGCCCTACGCCGGACGGGTCAGCGCCCTGGCCGTCAGCCCGACGGATGCGGATCGCTACTTCGCGGCGGGGGCGGATGGTGGTGTATGGCGCACCACTGACGGCGGGACGAGTTGGATACCGTTGACCGATCATTTGCCACGCTGCGCCATCGGCGCGTTGGCCCTTGATCCCCAGAACGAGAACATCGTCTACGCCGGCAGCGGTGAGGCTAACTACGCCAACCACAGCCGCTACGGCGTCGGGCTGTACAAATCGGTTGACGGTGGTGATACGTGGGAAGTGCTGGCCGGCGACGTCTTCGGCGGACGAAGTTTCTCACGAATCGTTGTGGACCCGATAGACTCGGACGTAGTGTACGCCGCCATCACGCCGGCTGGCGGTTTTCCGGAGAAAAGCGCCGCCCGCGGTCATCCGCTGGCCGACGGGCCGCTCGGCGTATTCAAGAGCGTCGATGGGGGGATCAATTGGACGCATCTGGTGAAGGGCTTGCCATCGTTGGCGGCGACGGACCTGGCCATCGATCCCACCGACCCGCAGGTGCTGTATGCCGGGATTGGACGAATATTCGGCGACCCGGCGAACGGCGTATACAAATCGACCGACGGGGGAGACAGCTGGTCCAAACTCGCCGGCGGGCTTCCCTCCAGCGACGTAGGACGTGTGTCACTGGCCGTCGCCGGATCGGACACGTCCAGACTGTATACGATCATCACCGAAGTGTCAGACGATTTCGGCGGTAGTGCCGCGACGCTCGATGTCTATCGCAGCGATGACGCCGGGCTGAGCTGGGTACCGACCAACTCCGGAAACTTTC
>JADFPW010000040.1 GCA_022562105.1 Planctomycetota bacterium | reverse complement strand
GGATTGCCCTGACCGCGGCGGAGACCGGAGTGCTGGTCATGTCCACACTCCATATCATCTCCATCGACAAAGTCATCGAGCGAATGCTCAGCTACGCTCCCCCCGAAGGTGATGCCTACCTGCGCTACCTTTTGGCGGACACGCTGATAGCCGCGATCCATCAGGAGCTGCTGCCCACCACCGACGGCGGCAAGCGGGTCGCGACGGAAATCCTGATGGTCACCGACGCCGCTCGAAACATCATCCGCAAGCGCGGCATGTTCCACCTTCGCAACATCATCTCCACCGGTCAGCGTTTCGGCATGCGTTCCATGAAGACCAGCTTGGACGAACTCCGCGATTCCGATCAGATCAGCGAAGCCCTCTACTACCGCGTGCTGGAAGACTACCGCTGATTCTCGGTCAGCCGAAAACATCGGCGTCCGGCGGGGCTGGCAGGCTGTTGAAAAACTCATTCACGACCGAGTGGCGATATCAACACCCTCATCCTGGGCCGGCCAGCCGCGGTGCTACGGCCTGCGAGGCGCCGGCCGCTACTCTTTCGCCGGGCTGCTAGGCGGAGTCCTCCTGCTCGAAGCAGCGATCGATCAGAGCGCTGAGCTTGGCGGTTCCGACGCAAATGCAGGTATCCGCCGCCCCGTAGTACATCTTCACGTCGCCGCTCCGCTCATCGTGGATCGCGCCGCAGGAGAAGACGACGTTGCCGATGTCGCCGACTCGTTCGTAGTACTCTCGCGGTGTCAGGATGGGAATGGCGGCTCGCCCGAGGACGCGGGCAGGATTCTCCAGGTCAAGCATGACCACGCCCAGCCGGTAGATGGGGCCGGCGGCGGTTTCCTTGACGCCGTGGTATATCTCCAACCAACCTCGATCGGTTTCGATGGGCGGAGCGGACGCCCCGATCCGGGAACAGTCCCAGTGATCGGGACGGGTAGTCATGACCACTTCGGAGCGGCCCCAGTTCACCAGATCATCGGAGTAGGAGACCCAGATGTTCCCCGTGGACCCCACGTTGGGGCGATCGAAGCGGACGTATCGTCCATTGATCTTCTTCGGAAACAGGGCCCCGTCTTTGTTCACCGGTTCGGAAATCAGGGCGATTCGCTCAAACGTCTGGAAATCGTCCGTCTTGGCCAAAGCAAGTCGGGGACCGTAATGGCTGTACGCCGTGTACATCACGTAGTAGGTGTCGTCCAACAGAGTGATCCGCGGATCCTCGATTCCGCAGGCCTCATAGGTGGCGAATGGCTCTTCGTCGGTTGGAGTCATTACCGGCCCAGGCTCGACAACAAAGCGGTAGCCGTCGTCACTGCGGGCCAACGCAAAGATCGATCGACCGCGTTTGTCCTCCACGCGGATCAGGAGCAGGTACTCGCCGTTGTGTTTGACCACCGCAGCGTTGAATACGGTGTTGCACTCGAACGGGATGTCCTCCAGGGTGACGATCGGGTTCCCCTCCCACCGGTGGATGACATCTCGTCCGGCGAATCTCGTTCTGCTGCGATGCACGGCGTCGTGAGTGACGATCGACACGATGGCTATCCTCCGACAGAATGTTGCCCGAACGCGTCCGTCGCCGCGCGGTGCGACGGCCTGAGACGGCGGTCCTCGGCACGCGACTATTGAATCACGTCGGGCGCCGCGCTCATCCTGCTTCTTCGGTTTATGGAGACCCGCCATCCAAGCTAAATCGGGATTGCCGATCCGGCGGGCAGGGGACGACGATCACTGCTGTGGCACAAGCCCGGGGCAACGTGGATTCTAGGACGCGTTTGGGGATCTGCGCTCGTCGGCCCACAAACGTTAGTTGACCCACAGGCATGGACCCGTCGGACGCTAGAGCCTATCCCAAAACGCCATCGAGGAGGCGATCCGAACCGAGCCGCGCGCGTAAGCAAGCGGTTTTTCGGCATCCGCTCCCTCACGGTCGCGGCTCGGAATGGGTTTTGGGATAGCTTCTAGTGCTTCGACACAGCTCAACCGACGGGTTCTGTTGGGTACCATCGAATCACCAGCGTCGGAGTACTAGCGCATCCAGATGATGACCGCCGCCCCGATTACCCAACAGTAGTAGGCGAACAGGTGCAATTGGGCACGCTGCACGACGCCGAGCAGGATCCGCAACGCCGCGTAGCCGCTGAGCATGGCGACCGCGCTTCCCAGCAGGACGGGGCCCGCCCGCCCGACGGAATTCGCGGGCAGGCTTCTCAGATCGGCGAACTCGAGGAGGGTGGCCCCCACAATGGCGGGTACCGCGATCAGAAAGCTGAACTGACCCGCCCAGCGCCGCTTGAGCCCCAGCAGCATGGCGCAACCGATGGTCGATCCGCTACGGGAGATGCCCGGTAAGATGGCCACCCCCTGGGCAAGGCCGACCAGGGCGGCACGCCACCACGAAAACCGGCCCCATCCACGCCGAGGCCGGGCGGCGCGACCGGTGCTCCACAGCAGCCCTCCGGTCACCAGCAAACCGACGCCGATCCAGGTCGGTTTGCCGAAAGCTGCCTGGAGGTCATCCTTGAAGATCAGCCCGATGACCGCCGTGGGAATCGACGCAGCCACGGTCAGCGCGACAATGCGCCAGCCGACTCGCTGGCCGACGAAGCGTGACGAAGACTCTCGCCACAAGCGCGTGGCAAACCGGCCGAACGTCCCGGCAAACACCACGCCCACGGCGACGAGCGTTCCGAGGTGCGAACAGACGTCGAACCAGAGCATGGCGGACGAGTCGGGCTCCAGTTTCCACAGCGTCTGCGTGAGAGCCAGATGGCCGCTGCTGGAAACGGGGAGGAACTCGGTGAGTCCCTGAATCAGCCCCAGCGTCACCGCTTGCAGATAGGTCATGATCCGCCGTCCCGGGTCGCCTCCCGCAGGATGTGTTTGCTGCGTAGCAAGTAGGACGACATCGAAGCCACGGTGACCACCACGGTGATCCAGACGGAGATTAGTTTGACCCGCTCGCTAGCCGCCTCACCTAGCAACTGCGGGTGAGCGACCATCAGGAGCAAGACCGGCACGGTGATCGACTGGACGATCATCTTGGCCTTCCCCGATTTCGAGGCGGCGTAGGCCTGACCTTGCGATTCGGTGAACCCACGCAAACTGCTGACCAGGAGCTCGCGCCCGATGATCAGGACCACCATCCAGGGGGCGACGCCGGTCACGGCGACTCGGGTCTCCGGATCGGCGAATGCGGGTCCGGCGAACAGGACAAACGCCCCGCAGACCAGCACTTTATCGACGAACGGATCGAGCACTCGGCCGAGCGACGTCACCTGGTTCTGCCGCCGGGCCAGGTAGCCGTCGAGAATGTCCGTCAGAGCGGCTATTACGAAGATCACCAGACAACCGTCCAGCAATCGCGTGTTGGGGCTGGTGTGATCGTACCAGGTCAGTAGGGTGAAGAAGACGATGGCCAGCACCAGTCGGCCGATGGTGATCTGGTTAGGGAGATTGATGCGCATGATACCTCGTTGTGTCTTCACCGACCGTCGGATCCGCCGGGTAACGAGTAGACAGATGGCGCCCCACTGTCAAATGAAGGCGAACCGCATCGAGCGAACGGTTCACCCTATCATGTGCGACCGGCTAGTGTATCGCCATGCCCATGGCACCCGATACGAACCCGTCGTTTGAGCCGCGTCGAAGGATTATTCCAAGTAGGCGATCGCTTGGCCGACTTCGCCGTTCATGACGACGCGCAGGTGACACTGATCAGCTACCTCCGGGATGTGGATCACTCGAATCTCATCGGCGAAGTCAGCGTCGTCGGGTAGCAGCTCGGCCAGGGAGTTGGCTGAACCGGAGAAGAATGCGTCGGAGAAACAGTTGGCTGGCTCGTCGGGATAGAGCGGCAGGTAGTGAATACCGGCCTCCACCAGATCCTGGAAGAAGTGGGTGCCGAAGCTGACTTCCGGCACATACCCGCCGCGGGCTCGAGCCACTTCGATCAGCAGACGAGCGTGGTTGATGTCGGTGTAGCTGACCGGAACTCCCAACAGGATGTCCTTGCTCCCCCATCGTCCGGGCCCCACCAGAGCGAAGTCGCAGTCCGCCAGGGCCCGGTTCAGTCGTCCGACGACGCGTCCAATGGCCACCCTCCGCTGCGATGAGGACACCTCGTGGTATTTCAGCGGATCGACGTAGATGAGGTACTCCAGCCCCTCGATCAGGGCGGATCGCACGTAGCGATGGGCGGTGAAGACCACTCGATCCGGGGGGATGTTCGTGGGGATCACCAGCTTGTCGGCACTGATGGGTTCCGAGGCCGACGCCGGGTAGGTCTGGCAGCGGCATTGCAGCAAGTATAGATCCGTACCGTCGTGGGCGAACTCGATCTCCACCGGAACCCCGTAGGCCGTCTCCAGTCGCTTGAGCATCTTGCGCAGCCGATCGGCCAAGTCGCTCTCGGCCAGCAGCTTGTCAAAGGTGATGCAGAGTTGATCTGCCGGCTCGCGCACCATGGTTCCGGTCGGACGGTACAACTCGCCGTCGCGGCAGACCGATACGATGCCGTCCAGCAGCGGAAAGTCGTCATGCTGGCTGAGCAGGTCGGCGAGCGTGACGGAGCGTAGACTCCGCGATTGCAAGTCGAGGACGTCGATGCCGCGTTGGGCGTGGCTTCTGATCTCGCCGGCGTTGGATTCCGGGCGTAGCGTCGGCTGGCCTAGAGGCACCATCCGCGGGTAGTCGGACCCCACACGATCGACCGCCCGCGTTCCCAGGCCCATCACCAGTCGGCACAGCCCGTCCCGGCGGCGAATTCGGGCGGAGAAAGGGTACTCATTGCGGGATGACGCGACCCCGGCAAACGCGGGCGCGAAATACCGCCCCACTTGCCGGCCGACGACCTTCTGGATCAGGACGGCCATGTCCTCGTCGTAGTCGATCAGATTGTGCTCCCGCCGGTAGAGAATCGGATCCGGGGCCATGATGCTGGCGAAGACCTCCGCAATGGCCCCCAGGAGGATCTGCAGCCGTTGCTCGAGCTCGCCCTGGTTGGTCACGAAGACGCTGGCATACTTGCCGTAAAAGGCCGTGCCGAACCGGTCTTCCAACAAGCTGCTGGAGCGCACAATAAGCGGATGGGTGCCGACCTCCTCGAGCATGCCGCGGAGCGATTGCACGATCTCCACCGGAAAGTCGGAGTTGCGGAACACGCCCTTGATCAGCGGGTACTCCGCCCGAATGTCCTCCACCGACTTGTATTTCTGGTTGCGGTAGGCACTGAGCCGATTGAGCTCCAGAAAATCGTTGATCACGTCGCTGCGCAGGTAGTACGACTCCGGGATTCGGCAGCGCTCGTCGTCGCTGTCGGCGCTATGCTCGAGAATGCGATGGGCCAGGAACATTCCACCGGACTTCCCGCCGATTCGACCGATGCCCGAGTCGCTGCCGACAATGCGCCCCATCAAGTTCTCGAAGTCGCGCACGTGCAGAAAGTTCTTGGCCACCCCGATGTATTCGAGCTGATCGTTGATCAACCGGCGGATCAACTCCACGCGGATGCCCAGCACCTCCGACGGATCGAGCCTGGTGGCCCCCAACGGTATCGAGCAAAATCGGTTGACGTGGTCGGCTAGGAGGCGAAAGGAGATGGTGTCCAGGTTGGCGATGTCGCCCAGCTCGCGGGCCTCCTCACGCTTGACCACCAGATTGGCCAAGTCGTCAATATCGGCGACCCCGAGATGACGAGAGGCATATTCGCGGGCCACCTGCTCGACCCCCACCCGATCGTCCTCGTCCAGTCGCTTGCCGGCAGGCTGATTGGGATCATCCAGGGTCGGCGTGGGGGCCAGCCCCGCCCGCAGACGGGCTTCGTCGTAGATCCGCTCGATGCTCACCACCCCCTGGGTATGGAGCGTCATCAGCAGCTGGCGATAGAGGCGATCCTGGAGGCGCGGGTGGGCCCTGAGATGCTCATCGAGGCGTTCGAGTACGTTGTCGGACGATTCCTCAGCCATGGCAGCGGTCGCGGCAGAGAATGTTAGCCAGCCTGGACGGGGGGAACAACTTTCCCGGTCGGCCCGTCTACCTGCGCCCGATTAAGGGACAATCGGCCCGGAGGCTCGGCGGCGGCGGCGTGTCGGATTAAGTACTTTGTAACGCTGATGGTCGGCTCGGTGTTGATATAACCGGCGGGAGCCCGTTAGTAATGGGTAGTGGGTATGCTCGCGTAGGTATACCCTGTCGCGGGTAGGTGTTTGGCAACTGGTGGATATCCGACCAGGCCTTGTCTCGGCGTAAGTGGGGACGAGGCACCGGGAGCAACGACGATGAAGAGAGTATTCAGGATGAACGGCGGCCGTCGCACGGGTCGCGGTTTTACGCTTATTGAACTTTTGGTGGTGGTCTCGATCATCGCGCTGTTGATCTCGATCCTGCTGCCGTCGCTATCGCGTGCCCGCGAGCAGGCCAAGTTGGTCGTGTGCCAGTCCAACATCTCCAGCGTGGGCAAGACGTTTATCCTCTACCTGTTTGATCTGAACAAGCTGCCGTTGTACACCACCACGCCCACCAGTTGGTGCTCGTGGAGTTTCGGCGGCTGGTCGGGCACCAATCGTGAGCACTGGGAAGGCGAATTCGGCGGTGTCTGGAACATTGAGACCGCTGATCGCCCTCTGTCCGTCTATGCCCTCAAGGGGGGAACCATAGCCAGGGCAGAGGATACCGTACCCGACGATTTTGGGGATTCGCGCCTTTGGCCGACCGAGGAGACTCCCTACTACAAGTGTCCCTCGGATCGAATCTCCGCTCAGTGGCAGTGGGGTACATTCGGTGACCTGACCCAGCAGATCTCTGCCTACGATGACGTCGGCACCAGTTACCAGCTCAACTTCCATTGGTGGGATCAGACGGCCGTCGATGACCTTCCGGAAAACTGCGGAATCTGTTGGGAATACCGAGTGGGGGTTCTAGGGGTCCAGCTGTACCTGGGTCAAATGTCAAGGAATCCCTCACGCTTCATCGCCCTGATGGAGGATCCAGCCGACTGGGGCTTCGGAGCGGAAATCCAGCAGCTCGGCTTCCATGGTAGGTTTTCCAAGCACGTGACCTTCTTCCTGGACGGGCATGCTGCCTACAATCTCATGGATACCAGGCACCTGCACGACTCGAAGCCGAACCCGCCAGGCCCGCGGCACGGCCCGTGCTCCAGCGTGGGAAAATGGACGGTGGTCGACGAGCAGGACGATCACGAAGACAGCGCTCGCCACCTTGTTGGGGACTGCAACTGACAGCGGCTACCCGAGCCGTTTGTTGGCCATCGACCGGCCGTCGCTCGCCGATCGCCAGCCTGGGTTGGGCGGGTCTGATGTTCGGAGCGGTAAGTCAGTGCGCCCGGCGTCCGTCGCCGGCCACCGCGATGACATCCTCATTCGGCATGGCTGACGACGCGGGTCGTCGGTCCTGGCGGAGGGACTCGAGGTATCGTCCGTGGCGCCCGTGGGCGAAGGTGCGTTTGAGAAACCGGCACAGGTACTCGACATTCTCTTCGAGGGTCGGCTCGGCGAGCATCTCGTCGACGCTGGTGTGGATGGACTTCCCGGCGGCTCGGGCCCGCCGGGAATAGAGCCTCACGTAGGCCCCGGTCAGGGCCCCGATCTGATCCTGAGTGAACCCATGCCGCTGCAACCCGACTCGATTGACGAAACGTACTCGAATGGGACTTCCCTGGGCCTGGCTGCGTGAGGCGGAGAACACCATGAACGGCGGGACGTCCGTGTTCACCGGAGTCATACCGCCGATGAAGGCGTGTTTACCGATGCTCACGAAGTGGTGGACGCCGCATTGGCCCCCGAAGGTGACGTAGTCCTCCACCACGACATGTCCGGCCAGTTGGGCATAGTTGGCCAGGATGCAGCCGTCGCCCACCCGGCAATCGTGGGCGATATGAGCCCCGATCAGGAACAGGTTGCCGTCGCCGATACGGGTGATCGACCCGCCCCCGGTAGTTCCCGGATGAACGGTGACCAGCTCGCGGAATACGTTGCCCTCCCCGATCTCGAGTCGGCTAAGCTCACCGTGGTATTTAACGTCCTGGGGGATACAGCCGACGATGGCTCCGGGGAAGAACTCGCACCTGGATCCGACGCGCGTATGGCCGGTGATGGAGACCCGGCCGTGCAGGTAGCACCCGTCCCCCAACTCCACGTCGGCGCCGACCAGACAGAACGCGTCGATGTGTACGTCTGCGCCCAACCGGGCACCCGCTTCTACCGTGGCTGTCGGATGAATGCTCACGGCTTCGGACTCCCCCCCTCACTCAAGGCCGACGGCGTATCGGTCATGATGAACTTGATTTCCGCTTCTGCCGCCGTCACCCCACCCACACGGGCCACGCAACGCACGTGCCCCATACGCGACGTGACCCGGACGGTCACCGCTTCGATGATGAGCTGATCGCCGGGGACGACCGCCCGGCGGAACTTTACCCGATCCAGACTCAGCAGGACTGCGACTTTGCCCTTGTGCTCGAGCTTTTGGCGCAGCAGCACGCCGCCCAGTTGGGCCATCGCCTCGATGATCAGAACGCCGGGCATGATGGGTTCGCCCGGGTAGTGGCCTTGAAAGAACTCCTCGTTGATGGAGACGTTCTTGATGGCGACGGCCCGCTCGGTGCCCTCCAGCTCGATGATGCGATCGAGCATCAGCAGCGGATAGCGATGCGGCAGGATCCGTTGCACCTGGCGAATATCGAGCGCCGGCGGTTGGATCAGAAACTCACGCCGGCGATTGGCCTCCATCTGCTCTTGAAGGGCCCGCACCAGTTCGTGGTTGAGGGCGTGTCCCGACTTGCGGGCGTGCATGCGACCCACGATGTACTTGCCCATCAGCATCAGATCCCCGAGCAAATCGAGAATCTTGTGGCGCACGCACTCGTCCGGGAACCGAAGCTCGTTTTCGATGGGACCGTCGGGTCCGAAGACGAGAATGTCTTGGTAGGTCAAGTGGCCTCCCAGACCGCTTTCCAGCAACGCTTGGGCCTCGGATTCCAACACGAACGTTCGAGCCGACACGATGTCCTTCTCGAATCGCTCGGGATTCAAGGTGAATGCGTACACCTGGCGGCCGATGACGCTCTCGTCGCCGTAGTCCAGGTCGTAGAAAATCTCCAGCGTCTCCGACTCGTCGGAGAGCGGCGGCAGGGCGATCAGTTCGCTGTCACCATCGACCACGCGGACAATGTCGGTCACCACATACGGGGTGCGGACAGCGTCCTGCTCCACCAGGCCGGCTTCCTGAAGCTTCTCCCAAAACAGCAGTCCGCTGGCATCACCGGCCGGCAGTTCGTCGCCCACCAGTTCGATTTCCAGATTGTCGATCCCTCGGCCTGCGCAAGCGCCGAGGCAATGCTCGATGGTCTCGATGGAAACCGTACCGTTGCGCAGCGACGTGCGCCGGGCGCGCTTGCTGACATTGTCAACCAGGGCGGCTATACGAACGGGCGGCGTCTGATCCGTGCGGATGAAGGTGATCCCGGCATGAGCTTCGGCGGGCCTGAGGCGCAGCGTGGCCGGCTGGCCCGTAAACAGGCCTCTGCCCTGGAGCTCAACGGGAGTCGAGATGGTCTGCTGATGCTTCAAGCTGTTCCACCCGTTGGGTTAGTTTCTTGACCCGGGCGAGTAGCGCCGATCCGCGCCGTAGG
The DNA here is from genome assembly GCA_022562105.1 of Planctomycetota bacterium. Taxonomy (GTDB): domain Bacteria; phylum Planctomycetota; class Phycisphaerae; order UBA1845; family UBA1845; genus JADFPW01. The sequence goes on along the minus strand of JADFPW010000040.1, from coordinate 8,226 downwards.
GTAGCCAATTCACGAAGATGCTCGCGGTGGTCCCGAGCCGGGATCCCGCTGGCCACCATGCCGGCTGCGAGGTCGCTCCACACGGTACTCATCCCTACCACCTGCACCTGGCGCCCTAACGTAACGTGGTCGCTCAGGCCGGCGTTGCCGCCAATGACGACGCCGTCCTCCAAGGTCGTACTTCCACCGATGACCGCACCAGCCATAATCAGACAATGGGCGCCGATCTGCACATTATGTCCCACGTGAACGAGGTTATCAAGCTTGGTCCCCCGTCCGATGACCGTGGAACGGAACTTGGCCCGATCGATCGCACAACCCGCTCCCATGTCTACGTCGTCGTGGATTTCCACGTTTCCGCCGTGGGTCAACCGCCGGTGGGCTCCGTCGGCGAAGGTGTATCCGTACCCGTCCGAACCGATGACCACGTGGGCGTCCAGGGTGACGCGATCGCCCAGGACGCAGCGCTCCCGAATCACCACCTGGTCCCACAGAACGCAATTCGCCCCGACCCGACAATCGGCACCCAAATGAACGCCGGCATGGAGATGGGTATGGTCACCGATCACGGTGCCGGGACCGATGACCACCAACGGACCGACCGCCACGTCGGTTCCCAGGCGAGCCCTCGCATCCACCACCGCAGTCGAATGGACACCGATTGCAGGCATGGCCTGCGACGGGGCGAGCATCTTCATGGCAATCACCAGGGCCGACTCGACATGAGCACAGAGTATCGCCGGCATGGGGGTTGGGTCGGCATCGTGTGGCACCAGGATCGCCCCAGCCTGGGAACTGGGGATCAGCTTGGTGAACTTTGCGTCGCCGGCCCAGGTGAGCTGATCCGGACCGGCGTGGTCGATTTCAGCGATGCCGGATAGCCGAAGCGCGGCCTCACCGCAGACCGTCCCGCCGACGGCGGCGGCCAACTCCGCGACGGTGTAGGATTCGCTCATGACGTTTCGTGGTCGTCATCCGGACCCGCAGCTACCTTGACCGCGTCATCGGCGTCGGAGATCGAACCCTGACGTCGGGAATCCGCAGCCCCGAAGTTCAGCGAGTCGATGCCGCCACGCTCCTGATACGCCAGGTTAAGCTGTTCGAGCACCGGTTGCGTCAGATCGATCCTATCGTTTGCGTAGATCACTTTTTGCAGCAGTATCTGCTGACGCATGGACACCGAGTCGGGAGCGTCGGCCGACAGCCGATCGTAGGTCAACACCAGATCGATGCCCCGCGACTCCGCCACGCCTCGGACGGCTGATTGGGTGTCCTCGTAGATCTGCACCAGGCGACGCATGTGTTCATCGCGCAACATGCGCTGCTCGAAGCCGAGCCAGACCTGGTACTCCATTTCCAGGCGGACCAGTGTCCGGTATCGCTCGTCAAAGTCCGGCGTGCCGGGAGCGAACGCTTCCAACTCCTGGCGAAGGGTATCCAACTCGGTAAGCCGGGTTTGACTCTGCTCCTTGATCTTCTGCTCGCTCAACTGGAACAGGCGTTCCAGGTCGGTGGTCATCTGATAGCCGTCGAATACGTCGGCGATATTGATCACGCCGATGGTTTCGGCTGCCTGCGCCGCCGTCGCCGACAGCCCGACCAGGGCCATGGCTGCGATTCGTCCTGCCCATCGTGCTCGTGACTTGAAGCGTACCGTCCCTGCTGCCTTCATGAATCCATCCTCAGTCTGCGCGATCGAAAGAAGTTAACCCGGCGGACTGCGCTCGGGCATCCCACCTCACCGACCGTCCACTGGTTCACTCACCACCAGACGTTGACCGCGAGCAACGTCTGGCCTCCGCCGGGATCGGCAGAACATGCTACGCGGGGGCTGCCCCATCGACAAGCACCGCACGGATCGCTTGACGCAGTTGCTCGAAATCCTCGCTGCACTGGTCGTGCCCGTCCTCATCTGTGTCGTGGAACTCGGGGCCTGGATGGACGTACCGAACCACACCGGCAGGATCCACCAGAAAGCTGACACTGGTCGCCCCGCGCTGTCCGGTTGACATCCAGAATCGATTCAACTGTCGCCACTCGTCATCGATGGCCACCGCTCCGCGATAGCCGCGCGCTCGGGCAGCCGCGATCACTTGATCGTCATCCATCGTCCCGGGCGCCTTGCGATGATAGATCGCCAGCGTATGGAGGCCGGCGGCGCCGAACTCGTCGGCCAGCGCCTGGACGGCCGGCAGGGACTTCTCGCAGTGGGCACAGTCATCCGTCCACCACCGAACGAGCGTCACCGGGTTGTCCAGCCTGTCAGGTCCGCCATTCTTCGAGGCCGCAGGCCATCGAAAGCTTGTCCACGCGGGAAAGCGCCGGCCGATACGATCGCCACCCGCACGCGGTACCGGAACCTTGCTCGCCGATCTCCCGGGCGCAGACTCGGCCCGCAGTCTGTCAATCAAGGCAAACGCCTGTTGAGGTCGGATGTGAAAGTCACTGTAGCGCACCATCCCCTTTCGATCGATGATGATGGTCCACGGCGTCCCGCGGGTGCGGTAGCCTCGCATGATGCTCGACCGGTTTGACGGCGTCCCCTCGTGTCCCACGGGAATGGCCAGCTCGAACTCCTCCCCGGTGCGCCGGGCCGCCTCAGCCGTGTTTGTCGAAAACCCCTCGAACACCGTCTGCACAGCCAGCACCGCTACGTCGTCGCTGCCGGCATAGCGATCGGCCACCTTCTTAACGGTCGGAAGCCCGCTCGAATGACACCCCGGGCACCACGACTGAAAGCAGTTGAGGTACACGACCTTGCCAGCCAGATCGTCTAGCTCGAGGTTCGTTTCACCGTTCGGCAGATTGAACCACGTCTTCACTGTCCAGGCCGGCGCCTGGTTCCCCACGATGCTGGCCCCGCGATTCTGCCCCATCGCACTCGCCCCGCCCAACCCTACAATGCCCACCACCCAAACGAATCGATACGACATCACCAGCCTCCCCGGCTCACACGCGAGCCCGCCCTCATTATCCGTCAAAACGGCTTGGTGACCAACGGGAGTATTCGGAAAGGTGCGGATTCACGCTCAATGGCGTCGTCCGTAATGGTGCGACGGTAAATGGGAGACGGTGCTCCGCGCGCTAGGCCACCTTACCGCCGCAACTGGACCCCTGCCCGGCCGTGCAGCCGAAACAGTGTTCGTTTACCGCGATGGTCCGGTTTCGCAGAAGGGCTTCGTCGAAATCGCGGATGTGACGCGGGCATCGGCCCTCGACTCCGACCTCGAGCATTTGGTTGAAGTCGCAGTCGTACAGCCATCCGTCCCAGCCGACCGAGACCATGCTGCGGCACATCACGCCGCGAGCAGCCTGCGGATTGAAGGCCGCCACCAGCTCCTGCATGTAACGGTCGATGTTGCCCGACTCGATGAGAAACTCGATGTACCGGTTGATGGGTATGTTGGTGATGGTGTAGAGGGCGTCGAACCGAATCCCGTATCGACGCTTCAATTTTTCTTTCCACTCCGCCTCCGCGGACTCCTGACGCGGAGGCAGGTAAGCGCCCGACGGATTGGTCACCAGAACCAGTCGCAAGCCGTTCTTTCCGTCGCCGTAGCCGACGTCGTTGAGCAACTGGAGCGCCTTGATGCTCTTGTCGAACACGCCCTCCCCTCGCTGACGGTCGGTGTTGAGGGCGCCGTAGTGCGGCAGCGAGCAGATGACCTCAACCCGGTGACAGGCCAGGAACTCGGGAAGACCAGCGCCGGGGCCGGTCAGCAGGATGGTGAGGTTGCATCGATCAATAACGTGTCGCCCCAACTGCGTACACCGTTCGACAAGCCAGCGAAAATGCGGATTCAGCTCCGGCGCTCCACCGGTGATGTCCACGGTCGGTATGGTCGCGGCGGCCAGGGCGGCCACACACTGTTCCATGGTCTCGCGGGTCATGATCTCCGTGCGGTTCGGGCCTGCGTCCACGTGGCAGTGATGACACGTCTGGTTGCACATTTTGCCGACGTTGATTTGCATGACCTCGATCCCGGTAGCGATCAGGGGATAGAGATCGATTGACTCGAGAGCCCCGGCAAACCGGCGATCCAACTCGAGATTACCCAATAGGCGCAATTGCTCGCTGGGCGATAGTCGGCCGTTGTCTTTCACCGGTAGAGATGTCACTGTCGTTGTGGTCACGTTCGCATGATCCCGCAAGCTACATACCAAGCTGCTCCGCCCGGCGGCGCATCTGCAGACCGTGAATCAGACACGAGCCGGCCGACAAGGCCGACGCGACGTGGAGGGCCTCGGTCATCTGCTCAAGGTCGGCTCCCTTCTCCAGGCAGGTCTTCGTGTAAACGTCGATGCAGTATGGGCACTGCTTGACGTGGGCGACGGCGAGGGCGATCAAAGCCTTCTCTCGCTCGCTAAGCGCGCCCTCCTCGAAAACCACTCGATACCAATCGAAAAAACGCTTAGCAAGCTCCGGAGCGCATCGGCCGATCTCATCGAATTTCCGAACGTCGGCCGCATCGTAGTACTCTGTCACCGCCAATTTGTCCTGTTCGAGTTGCCCGAGACTGACCGAAGATTGCCCTTAGCCCGTGGCCCAGCCGAGGGGCCGCACTAGAAGGTATGGTGGGGTAGGCGGTCACCTCTGTCAAACTCGGCGAGGTGGCGGACGATCAGACCGTGTCGCCCCCGGCGTCCTCATCACCCGGTCAGCGCTGCGCCCCGGGCCTGAACACCGCCCCGGCGTTCCGCGAAGCCTGGTCGCCACCGATCGCCCGATGAATCATCGCCCGGGTGGCCAGTGCTCGCAGCCGTCATGGGCGGTCTAACCAGAGGCTACGGATGGAACCCGTAGCGGCGCAGTCGGTTGTAGAGTGTCTTGATGTCGATCTCCAGGACACGCGCCGTCTGCGTCTTGTTGTACTCTAGGATGGCGTACACTTTAAGAATGTGCTGACGCTCGACATCGGCCAAGGAAACCAATTCTGTCGCCTGGCTTTTCGTTTTGACCCGTGGGCCTCGTAGTCGGCCTTGGTCCACCATGGATCCTCGCAGATTTGGGTAGCGGATTCGTGTGGCGACTGCATTGGAACTCATCTAATACCATCCTCTCGCATGGGTAGCGTCAAACGCCATGGCCGGTCGTCGACGCGCCGTAGTTCCTGTTGGTCAGGCTTCGGTGTACGAGCATTGCCCGTTACGCGTCCCCCGTTCTGCCTGCCACGTGCCCTCATGGAACACAACCTGCTTTGCTCTGGCGGTATTCCCCAGGCTAACTACGAGCCCGGACGCGAATGCTCTTCCCTGGGCCGCCACCCAGCGTGAAATCCTGCGTGCTGCATGGCTGACGCCGGTTGCCGAGCCGGCGGCCATTGGCGAGGCGGAGTGGTGAGTGGGTAGCTTTTTTTTGTAGGCCCAGGACCGGTCGAGCCTGCGCGCCATGTGATTGATACACCTTGTATGGCCGGGTCGGGCCAGTATCATAGGCAGGCTGATTCGTCGGACTGAAGTCGCGGGGCGTAGCTCAGCCTGGATAGAGTGCTTGACTGGGGGTCAAGAGGTCGCTGGTTCGAATCCAGTCGCCCCGAATCAATAAACCACTATAAACAAAGGACTTTCGTCACTACTTGGCGGAAGTCCTTGTTGTTTGTATACTCCCCTGCGCCATAGGAACGCCACAGGTTCGCCATAGGAACGCCACAGCGGTCAAGAGGTCTATATCCGTGCCACGACCTCCTGTGACTATGGGCCAGGGAGGTCAAACGCCATGGCATTTCTAAGAAAACGGGCCAACGGGATCTACTCACTCGCCTTCTGGTGGAAGGGAAAAACGCACATCAAAGCCCTCGGTACCGACGACAAGCAGGCAGCCGACCAGGTCAAGCAGGACGCCGACGAACAACTCGCCCGCATCCGACGTGGTGAAAGCGCCCTCGCGTCGAAGCTACTTGCCGACGGCCATTCCATCGTCGATGTCCTGTTCGGTTCCCAAGAAATCGGGCACCTGATCGGCTCCCCCGCTGACGACGACCCCCTAACCCTCTCGGAACTCAAAGCGGCCTTCACCGACAACTTGAAAGCAACGGATCGAACGCCGGGACACATCGAAGGCACCGGCATCCACCTGGATCACTTCATCCGAGTACTCGGCGACATGCGGGTGATGAGCCTCACGGATGCGGATATGACCGCTTTCCGCAAAAAGCGGGCAAAGGAGAAGACGCCCAGCAAGCGGCTCGTCAGCCAAGGGACCATCCGTTCCGACTTCAAGTCCCTCCGATCAGCGGTCAACTGGGCAATCAGTCGGAAGCCACCGCTGATCTCCGAATGCCCCTTCACCATCCCCAAGATCACCGCCACGACGGTCAAACCGTTCCTGCCCACGGAAGAGATCGAGCGCCTTCTGGATTCGGCGGGGAAGGACGAAGAGACGGACCTGCTCGCTCGGTGGGTCTTGGATCTGGACGAGATCAACCAGTTCATCGAGATGACCGCCAACAAGATGCCCGAGATGCTGCTCCCCATGCAACTCGTCTGCTCCACGGGAATGCGCCGTATCCAATTGGTCCGGCTGAAGCCGAGCGATTATGTGAAGGGGCGATTGACCATCACCAGCAGGAAGGGTGCGAGGGAGAAGGGGCTGACGGAGATCAGCCTCGCCATCGAGTTGCGGGATTCGGTAGCCAAGGCCGTTACGAGGCACGTGAAGGGGTTGCCGAGGGGTAGCAAGATCATGTTCCCCATCTTCGATGAGTTCGATTACTCGCGTGGCAACCAGCGTTGGAGGGGAAAAAGCAAACGGACGGTCGAGCAACGACGCTGCGACAAGGCAGATCGGCTCTTCGAGAAGCTTGTGAAGCGTACGGACTTCGAGCGGCTGAATGGCTATCACGCCCTGCGACATTCGTTCATTTCGGTGTTGGTAGCGCAGGGGAAGACGTGGGATCAGATTGCAGCGTTCGTGGGGCATTTGGACCAGCGGACGACCCAGCGGTATATTCACGTCATGCCGCGGGACAAGCGAGAGACGGCGAATTCGATCTCGTTTGACTTCTGAACAGCGGGCTAGTCCCGGAAACGTACGAGCAGCCAGCTGATCTCATTCCGGCGTTCGTTGGTTGATCGCACCATCGGTGACTTGAGTTGGTCATGCGTGCTGTGTCCGGTTCCGTGGGTGTTGACCTGGCCCCAGACCGTCTTCTTGAGCTTGACGGCACCCTTGCTGCGGATGACGGCCGGGTACCAGTTGTCAAGGTCACGGTAACGCATACGGACCACTCGCTGAAGCACTTCCCGGTCTGTCCGCGGCCAATCTCCTTATCCGTTCATTCTCGTCGTGCGAGGCGAGCAACTCGGACACTTCGTTGAAGACCGCCTGATTGTCACCGCATGCCGTCTGCACAACGGCGTCACGCTCCGTGCCTGCATACTCGACGGCCTCGTGGAACACCTCTTTGACACGTTGCCATGCTGCTTCTTCCATCGACCCTTCTCCCTTTCACCGCTTCACATCGTGGTCCAATGAATCGTCCGCGGCAGCGCCAAGAAGTGCCGACAAGTCCGCTCGGCAGGTCGCATGGTCGTAGCTGGCTCCAGCTCTGTGAGCCGGTGCGGAACAGCAGCCCTACCATCCGACCAAACCGTGCGGTCTATCCTCTACAGGCGCCAACTGCGCCGATGGGCGGACAAGTTTTTTTTGAGTTTGGCGACTGCGGCCACGTCGCGGGGTATTGGCACGGAGGCCGGGGTTGCAGAGTGATTCACGACTGTCCCGGTTTTGGGCGCCTCCCGACAGTTTGCGCCGCGTCGGCCAGCAGGAGGCCTACGCTGCTAGTCAGCGTGTCCACGTTCACTTGATTCGAGGAGATGCTCCAGGTGCCCTTGTCCGCCGTCCAGATGTCGCTCAGGGAGGTGGTGAAGGGCTCGTTGATGATGGTGGGCGCCCCGGCCGGGTTGTCGTAGCCCAGGGTGGTGATCTCGTTGGTCTCGTTGACTGAGTGGATGACCGTGGTGGTGTTGCCGTTGAGCTTGATACCCCCACCGCTGCTGAAATTGCCCAGGATGTCCATGTTCAGCCCCTCAGCCACATCGGACAATTGGACCACGTCGCTGGAGTCCAGGATACCGGTCTTGAAGTCGGTCAGCCGGTCGAGGTTGTCGTAGGTGGCTGAGTGGCTGGCCGCCTTGTAGAGGGTGTGCTCGATGGACCGCCGGTTGGAGTTGCGGTCGTAGGTGTACTGGCGGCGGTCGAGTTAATCAGTGATGTCCCCTTTTCTT
>JADFPW010000382.1 GCA_022562105.1 Planctomycetota bacterium | reverse complement strand
GTGTGGTCGGCCTTGACGATGGCCAGGATGGTGGTGGCGGGCCGATCAAACAGCACCAGGCAGACCGCCGACGGGCTGTAACATCCCTCCGGAGCAGCCGCCCCCGGCGTGCGGGCAAGTGTTTGGGTCAAACGACCATAGTCGAGTTGCACGAGGGCATTCTAGTGGGTACCTACGCTCAAATCAGCGGGTGCCATGGGCCAACTTGTTTGCCCGTGTCGTCCAGGCATGGGTCACGGGCAAACCAGTTTGCCCATGGCACCCAGTAGAAGCCTACCTTGCCACCCGAAGTCCCGCGGGGCAAACTGGCCACGGTTCCCGATGAAGCCGCGGGTCAAGTGGCGGCTACGCGGGAGATGATCGAAGGAACACCCGCTGCCCAACCGCAAGCAACCGGAACAGTGCATGGATACGACCACTAAAGGAGAGTCGGCTCTCGTCCGTTGGCTCACCGAGCAGCAGTCGCCGATGGCGGCTCATATTCCCCTGGGTATAGGCGACGACATGTGCATCGTCGCAGCCGGGCACGAAACCGTGCTGCTCAGCAGCGACCTGTTGCTGGACGGTGTGCATTTCGATTCAGCCAGGCACTCGCTCGAGTCGGTAGGGCGCAAGGCGCTGGCCTGCGGATTGAGCGATTGCGCCGCCATGGCCGTTCAGCCTCGGGCTGCGACCGTATCCGTAGCGTTGCCGAACTCCTTCAGCCTGAGTCACGCAAAAGCCTTGTACGCTGAGATGAAAGCCCTGGGCGAGAGGTTCGAGTGTCCGGTGACTGGCGGCGACACGACCAGTTGGAATCACCCGCTGGCCATCGACGTCACGGTGATGGCCTGTCCGTACCCCGGATTGCATCCGATCCTGCGATCCGGAGCGCAGCCGGGCGACGGACTCTACGTCACCGGCCCGCTCGGCGGCAGCCTGCTCGGACGACACTTGACCTTCGAGCCGCGGGTTCACGAAGCGCATCGGTTGGCCAAGAACCTGGGCAGCTCGCTCCACGCCATGCTCGACATCAGTGACGGCTTGGCGTTGGACTTGCATAGGTTGTGCGCGTCGTCGAAGGTGGGAGCCCGGCTGGATGAATCCTTGCTGCAGGAAATCGTTCATGACGACGCCGTCGATGCCGCCCGGGGCGACGGCCGATCCGAGCTGGATCACGTCCTGGGCGACGGCGAGGATTTCGAGTTGCTACTCGCGGCGTCGGGAGATTCCACGGAATCAGTGGCCGGCGTTCGATTGCACCGCGTCGGGGAAATTGTCGCGTCGGACGTGGTGATCCGGCGCCGGGACGGTCGAGTGGAACCCCTGGCGATGCAAGGGTATGAGCACTTTCGATAGGGACGAAGATGGCCTCTCCGGTGGAGTACATTTCCCATAGCGTCGAGCAGACCCGCGCCCTGGGTGCTCGCCTGGGGCGAATCCTAACCGGCGGCGAAGTCATCGCCCTCATCGGTCCGCTCGGTGCGGGTAAAACTCAGTGGGTCAAGGGACTCAGTAACGGCGCCGGCGTGACTGACCCCGACGTGGTCAACAGTCCGACGTTTGTTCTGGTCAACGAGTACGCCGGGCGGGTCTACATTCACCATCTGGACGCCTATCGGCTCGCCGGGCCGGCCGAGCTAGGCGCCCTGGGCTTCGACGAGATGATCGACTCCGGCTCGACGGTGATCGTCGAATGGGCGGATCGGGTGATTTCCATTCTCCCGGAAGATCGCCTCACCGTCACCCTGGAGATCGCAGGCCCAACCGAGCGACGCATTCGGGGAGTGGCCAACGGACCCACTTCCAGCCGCCTGCTCTGCGTATGGGAAAACCGATAGTCGCCTCCGCAACCCGTCAGTGGACGATCGGCCGATCGCCAGTTTGGAGCTCCTACCGTCGATCCAGCGCTTTGCCGAACGCTCACCCCGTGCCTAGAATCCATCAGTGTCAAGCGGGTCCATGCGGGCGGTCGATAGAACGGGGTCCGTGGGTCTGTGGGTCCGCCGGTCTGAGAGTGGTTGGGATAGGTCGTTAGCTCACAGACCCACAGACCCATGAACCACCGGGCTTGAGGGGCTGGAAGATGGATCAGCCCTGCTGATCCTCGAGTATGAACACTCCGACGGAAAGGTTTACACACATGAGGCGCTTCCTTCGAGCGACGACATGCGTAACAGCGCTGCTGACCTGCGGATGCGCTATCGACTTGAACGCGACCCCGAGTAGTCTTCGGGCTGACGCGGGCGAGGATCAGGTCGTCGAGCAAACGCAGACGGCCTTGATCATCGGCACCGCTTCCCGCGGGGCGCCTCCCTACCGATATCGATGGGATCTCAATAGCGGCCCATCCGTCGACATCCTGGACGAAACCGAGGCGGAGACCGAGGTCGGTCCGATGTTCATCGAGGGCGTATATGTCTTCCGATTGGTGGTGTCGGATTCAAACGGGCTCTACGACGAAGACTTTCTGACCATCGAGGTAGTCCCCGGCGAGGGTGTACCCGGCGAATTGTCGGTCCTGATTAGCGGGGCGACCAGCTTGCAATCGGGCGAGTCGGCGTTCCTGACCGCCAACGTCACCGGCGAGACCGGCGACCCGACCTTCGCCTGGGAGATTATCGAAGGCGATGGAGATTTGGGCGATCCCAGCGGTTCGGGGACCACGGTGACACCGACGCCGGGCTTCGAGGGCACGTTGATCGTGGAGATTACCGTCACGGACGATGCCGCCGACATGGAGGCCACCGCCCAACACGAAATCGTAGTCTCCATCGGTGATTTCTCGCTGAATTTGGACATTGCAGATGTCGGCCTCACCGGGGAGCAGGCCCGCGTGGCCGCCATCGTCCTGGGTGCTCCGGGCGAGTTGGACTACGACTGGAAGCTGCTTACCGCCCCGCCCGGCGGCGGGATGGCCAACTTCAACTGCCCCGAAGTGTGGGTCGCGACGAACTCGCCCGGAACCATCACTTTCCGCTTGACGGTCATCGACCGTGAGACGGGTGACGAGCTCGGCTCCGTCGAGGGCGCTCTGGACTTCGAGGAGCCATTGGACGAAGGGTTTATCGTCACCGTGGTTTCATCGCCACCGCTCCCGGCTCCCGGTGAGCCGGTAAACCTGGTGGCCTCCGTCGACGGCGGAGCTACCGACATCAGCTATACCTGGACCCTGGTGGACGGGAGTGGAGAGTACGACGATCCGAACTCCCCGACCCCGACCTTCACCCCCGACGAGCTGGGAACCGCACAGGTGCGTGTCTCGGTCTTCGGTATCGGGGCATCGGGAGTACAGATCGTCAGTACCGACGCCTACATCACGACCATCAGCGCCCCCAATCCGGAAGTGCTCATGGACATCGAAGGCTTCGGGGAGGTGCGAATCCAACTCGATTCGACGCTCGCCCCCATCTCCACCGCCAACTTCCTCAGTTATGCGGATCAGGGCTTCTACGACGGGTTGGTCTTCCACCGCATCCAGACAAACGAGAACGTGTTCCTCGCATCGATCGTGCAGGGAGGTGTATTCGACCAGGATCTACAGCGGGTCGACGCCCACGAACCGATTGTCAGCGAGTCGGCCAACGGAGTGTCCAACCTTCGCGGCACGATCGCGACGGTGTTGCCCAACGGCGGAGCCGGCACCGCGACATCATGGTTCAACATCAATGTGGACGACAACAGCGCTCTGCTGGACGAAGCCGAGACCGGCAGTCCCGGCCCGGCGGTGTTCGGGACGGTGATCGCGGGGATGGAGGTCATCGACGCCATCAACGTCGTGGAAGTGGACGAGCTGTGCGGGGACTTCCGTATCGGGTTTCCCTTCGCTCCGGTCGAGACCGTGGTCATCAACTCCGTGCGCCGGGTCGAGGAGACGGACGAGACCGAGGAGCCTCCGGCAGAAGACACCGAGGAGCCGCCAGCCGAGACACTATGAGCTAGGCGTACAGCGCTGGGCGAGCCGGCGAC
>JADFPW010000381.1 GCA_022562105.1 Planctomycetota bacterium | reverse complement strand
GATTCAGTCACCATCAGCTTTGCTGTAGGTCGGGCTTGGCCCGACATCGGCGGGGTAGACGTTTCGTCGGGCAAAGCCCGACCTGCCCCGCTTGCACGATGCTCGGACCCGTGTAGTGTATAGTCTTGTAGATCACTGGCGAGCCCACGTCAGGAGAGCACATGAACCGATACTATTGGCCGGCAGTCTTGCTCGCGACCGTGAGTGGTGCTCCGCGAGTAGCGGCGGACCCGCTGGACTTGCGAGTTGGACAGCCGTTTCCTATCGATCTTCTGCTCCCATCCATCGACGATGGCCGACCGAGTTCCCCCGACCTGTTTCTGGGCAAGAAAACCATCGTCCAGGTCTTTGCCTCGTGGTGAGCGGGTTGTCGACGACACGTGCCCGGGTGGCACGAAGCGACCCTGGATTTGCAGGACGCCGGCAGGCTGCAGATGGTCGGGATCATCCAGGAACAGCATCCCGATCGATGCCGGCTGTTTATGCAATGGAAGCGGATGAAGTGGCCCGTACTGGTCGATTCGTACAATTTGCTCGGCGTGTCGGTGGTGCCCATCGTTCTGGCGGTCGATGAACACGGGATTATTCGGATGGTCAACCCGCGGCGAGGCGATCGAGAGACGTTGCTTTCCGATTTTCTCGACCGGTCGTTCGAGAAGCCATCGCGGAAAGGGAGCCCACGACCGTCAAGCGGAACCAAGTCCGCCGGCCGAGCCGAGGCGGAGCGCGATCTGGCCGACCGACGTGCGGTCTCAGCCGACCAAGATCGAGTGGCGGGCGCGATTGAGGGCTATCAACGAGTACTGGCCATCGATCCGCAGGACGCGATCGCCCATTTTCGATTCGGTGTAGCGCTGCGCGAGCGGTACGATTCGGCTGATCGCAAGCCGAACGATTTTCAGGCGGCCGTCGATCATTGGACGCATGCCCTCGAACTGGAGCCCAACAATTACATCTGGCGGCGACGGATCCAACAGTACGGACCTCGGCTGGACAAGCCCTACCCGTTCTACGATTGGGTCCACAGGGCCCGGCGAGACATATCGGCTCGTGGTGAGATTCCCGTGCCGTTGAACGTCGAACCCGGCGGAGCCGAGCTCGCCAGCCCACAGCGCGAGTTCAAGAGCGTCGACCCCACGCGACCAGAGCCCGATCCCGAGGGTCGGATCACGCGCGATACCGGTCAGCTCGTTTCCGCCGAGGTGACCGTCGTGCCGTCGTCGGTGCGCCCCGGCTCAGCCGTCCGCGTGCACGTGGAGTTGAAGCCTAGCGACAAGACCAAAGCCCACTGGAACAACGAGGCCGATGGACTCCTGGTTTGGATTGATCCTCCGGCAGGCGTAATTGTGGACAATCCTGTCCAGATGGTGCCGAATCCGCCTACCACTCTGAGCCGGGAAACCCGAACCATCGAGTTCGAGGTTCGGTGTACCGCAGACGTGCAGCCTGGATCGCTGCGCATCCCCGCCTACGCCCTGTACTACGTTTGCGAAGACGTCCATAGTCGATGCCTGTATCGGCGTCAGGATCTGGTGATCGAACTGCGAGCCAACGGTCCGAAAACCAGATAGCGGTGGCGGGCTAGTGCTTCGTCAGGCGTACTTCGATGGGTGGCACGGTCTGGTACTCCAGGCCGTGGAGACGAGGGGTGGCACGGGGCAGTACCGCGACCGTGAGGGAGCGGCCCGCGCCCCTCGGCGAACATCTGCGGCGGCGCCGAGGGCCGCTCGCTGACGCTCGCGGCAGTGATGCTTCCCCCACGGCCTGGAGTACCAGACCGTGCCACCCAACCCGGCATTCGACGGCCGACCGTCTCGCCCTCCCCATCATATCGCAGCAGCGGTAGGCAAAACACGGTGATTTGACTTCCAGTGGCCGGGCTGGTACAAGCATAGAGTCCTGTTCGAGGGCGCTGGGGGCGCTCGACTAGGCTCCGCGCACGTCGCTGTGGGGGAGATCCGCAAGCGTTTCGTTGGTGCTAAAAGGAAGACTTGATGAGCCACGACGCTGAGTCGACAAATCGGCCGCCAAAGGAGCCCGAAACCCCCGTAGAGCCCTCGCCGGCTCCACCCATTCCGCAAACCACACCGGAATCGTCGTCGTCCGGGTACTCCGCCGACATCGCCCGCGAGGTGGAAGAGGCGGTAGCCGGCATGTCGATCGATGAGTTAATGGACATCGCCCCCGGGGCCGCCCCTGCTCCAACGGCGACGGGCGGGAAGTCGGCCTCGGGAGCACACGAATCCGACGGCGACGGCATCCTCAAACTCGGCCGGATCGTCGGAATTCACGGTGACGACGTGTTCCTGGATCTGGGTGGCAAGACGCAGGCGGTGGTTTCCAAGGCCCAATTCGAGTCGGATGAGAAGCTGACCGTCGGCGGGATGCTGCAGGTCACGCTCGATCAATACGATGCCAGCAACGGGTTGTGGATCGCCTCCCGCGAGGGCGCCATCCGAGCAGCGAACTGGGAAACGTTGAAGGTCGGGGCCATCGTTGAAGGGCGAGTCAGCGGGTTGAACAAGGGCGGACTGGAAATCGACATGAAGGGGATCATGGGTTTCATGCCCGCCTCGCACGTCGATATCGATCGCCTCAAGGACATCTCCGTCTTCCTCAACGAGAAGGTGACCTGCGAGGTGATGGAGGTCCACAAGCGGCAGCGCCGTATCCTGCTGTCGCGCCGCAAGTGGCTGGAACGTCAACAGCTCGAAGAGCGTGAGCGCATTTTGGCGGAGCTCGAGCCCGGTCAGGTGCGCAAGGGCATTGTGCGTAGCATCACCTCCTTCGGTGCGTTTGTGAATCTCGGCGGGGGGGTTGACGGCCTGGTTCATGTGCGCGAGCTGCGCTGGAGCGGGACGGAAAAGGTCAGCGACGTGGTTTCCGAGGGCCAGACGGTCGAGGTCAAGGTGCTCAAGGTCGATCTGGAACGGGGTCGCATCTCGCTGAGCATGAAGCATGCAACTCCCGATCCGTGGAACGGCGTGGAAGATCGTTACCCCGAGGGCACGAGTCTCAAGGCCCGCGTCGTGCGGTTGGCTAACTTCGGCGCGTTCGCCGAATTGGAATCGGGGGTGGACGGACTGATTCCGGTCAGCGAGATGAGTTGGACCCACGGCGTGCGTCCCGACAAGATGGTCGAGGTCGGTGGGATGGTCGACGTGGTGGTGATCCGCATGGACGCCGCTGAGCGTCGAATCGCGTTGAGCATGAAACGCGTCCAGCCTGACCCCTGGGACGGTGTGTTCGAGGGATTCGCCAAGGGCAGCGTGGTGACCGGCAAGATAACCCGGCTGGCCGACTTCGGGGCGTTTGTCGAGTTGGCCCCCGGTGTTGAGGGGTTGGTACACATTTCGGAGCTCTCCCCCCAGCGAGTCAATCGCTGCGAGGACGTAGTTCAGCCGGGTCAGGAAGTTAAGGTACGCGTCCTGAAAGTCGATGCCGGCAAGCGCCGCATCGGTCTGTCCATCAAGGGGGTCGACGAACCGACCGGAGCCGAGGCCATGGCTGCCATGGCCGAACACGCGGCTAACGCCAAGCCGAAGAAGAAGCGTGCCAAACCCCTCCGCGGCGGCTTGAGTTCATCCTGGGACTGGATGGGCACGTCGTTGGATAGCTGATTTAACCACCCCGAACGCTAAGCGGCTCTTGGAGAACCCTTGACCTGCCGGGCGGCGGCCCCCACGCTTGATGGCCCGATCCGCCGCTCGGATTTCTTGTCGAACTCTTGTCTAGCAGGCCGTTGAAAAGGTAGCGGCCGGCGCCTCGCCGGCCGTAGCAACGCGGCGGGCTAGCCCAGGATGAGGGTGTTCGAGTCGCGAATCGGCCGTGAACGAGTTTTTCAACGGGCTGCTAATCTCCGGCTTGCCGTCGGGTGGCGGAGCGCAGCCAGGCAGTTCATCTCCGGGCGACCTCGTCGCTAAGGCCGATAATCGGTCCGTCCCAGGCGGTGCAACCCTCCCATTTCACCCACCTCGAC